>JASBTO010000169.1 GCA_030148365.1 Kangiellaceae bacterium | reverse complement strand
TCGCCAATCTGGCACTCGATGATGAAGTGCTGAAACTCAATGGCAGTCAACTGGACATCGCCAGCCAGGCGAACTTGCCGGTTGCCATGGCTCTGGTGGACCAGAAACAGGCCATCAAGCTGAACGCAAAATCTCTGGGCATCAAGGTGACATGGCCCGATACATCCCTGATGCCCTCTGTGCGTGGCCAGTTGATCGCCCAGGCGGTCGATCTCGGCGACTATAATGCCGGTATCGGCAAACTGAGCCTCGGCTTTGTTGCCGGGGATCCCGGCTCCGGTGTCATTACCGGTGACTTTACCGCCGGGCAGGCGCGTTACGAAAATGGTCCTGTACCCGTCACCAATGCCAGCGCAACCGGCAGCTTCTCCGTCGATCCCGATAAAATCACCGGCCGCGGCAAGGCCCGTCTGCTACCCGGCATGGCCGATCAGGCCTATACCTTCACCTATACCAACGCCAGTGGGCGCGGCAGCCTTGCCTTTCCCGCCATTGCCACCGACTACACCACCATAGCCGCGCTTGCCAATCCTGTCCTGCAGGAACTGAGTTCTCTGTTGACCGTTGATCAGGCGAAAATTCGCGGCAACCTGAAAGTCACCTTCGAAGGCGACAGCGTCGATGGTGCCGGCAGTTTCTCGATCACCGACATCAATGCCGGCCTTGGGGAGACCCGTATCAACAATGCCGAGCTTGATCTCGAACTCTTCGATCTCGATCCCCTTCTTACCCGGGAGCGGCTGCGAATCCCCGAGTTGGCATTGGCTGCCGGTATCGACCTCGGACAAATCAAGGTGCAGGTCGAGCAATCGGAGACGGCGATCGAGATTAGCGATCTCGGCGCAAGTTTACTGAGTGGTGAGCTGGCGTTGGCAAAAGCGACTTACGAAAACGGGGCGCTGGGCCCGGCGACGGTAAACCTCCGCGGCATTGAGCTTGAACCCCTGCTGACCGCCCTCGATGTCGACGGCCTGAGCGCCACCGGCAAATTTGATTTTGCATTGCCGGTAACCATCAGTGACGATGCCTTCACCATCGACAAGGGCACTTACGCCAGCAAGGTCCGGGGCATGTTGAAGTATCAGACCCCCGGCAATTTCGCCGACAAGAATCTGGCCCTCCAGGCCCTCGACAACTTTCACTACACCTCCCTGAAAGGCGGGATCAGTTATCAGGAAAATGGTGATTACGTCCTCGCCGTGCTGCTCGAAGGCGCCAACCCGGAGCTGTATGACGGATACCCGATCAAGCTGAACATGAATATTACCGGCAACATGCCCGACGTCATGCGGGCGGCCATATTGACCGGGGACTTCAGCCAAGCCATCATTGACAGCTATCGCGAAGGCAAGGTAACGCCCGTGGAAGAACAACCCTGAATTCGTTCAGGTCCGATTCATGCACTGTGGCCCAAGATGGTGTCAGTGAAAGTCCAAAGGACCCGTTAGATGACGCGCAAAATACTATTACTGATACCACTGCTGGCGCTGGTCGCGGCCTGTAACCCGACCGTCAGGCTGGAAGCGCCCAAAGAGCCGATTGAGATCAACATGAATATCAAAATCGAGCACGAGATCCGTCTGAAAGTAGAGAAAGATCTCGACAACATTCTGACCGAAGAAAACGGTCTGTTCTGATCCGGTTCAAGTGAGTGGAGATAATGATGAAAAACATCAAGAAAATGTTTGTGGTTTTGGCCCTGATCCTGATGGGAAGCCAGGCCGTACTGGCCCTGGATCTCGGTGAAGCCAAGGACAAGGGCCTGGTCGGTGAATCCACGACGGGTTATGTCGCCATCGTGGATAACAATCCTTCCAGCGAAGTCCGCAGCCTGGTCGCCGACGTCAACAACAAGCGCAAGGCGATCTATCAGAAACAAGCCGAGAAGAACGGCATTTCGATTGGCCAGGTGGAAAAAATCGCGGCGCAACGGAATATCGAAAAAACCCAGTCCGGCCATTACGTCCAAGTCGATGGTCGCTGGGTGAAAAAGTAGGGTTTAGAGAAGCCTGTTCGTCACTCCGGCCTGCGCCGGGGTGACGATATTCTTACTGACCTGCGCTGCTTTCTCCTGCGTGCTACCACCACTTTTCGACGCACAACCGTCTTTCCGGCGGAGGCCGGAATCCAGCCGTTCAGCGAGGTGCGGGACGGAGGGGCTGGATCCCGGCCTGCGCCTGGATGACAGAATTTTTCTGTCGGGATGACGAAATTTGTATGCCGGGATAACATCACTTTTGATCCAGAAATATGGCTTCCGGCTCTTTCCCGGCCAGCCAGCTCTCCATCATCGCCTCATAGGCCCTTTCCAGATCCCGGGTGAATCTGGCGCTGTCGAAAAGTGCGCAAGTCTCGCGGTTCTCCTGCAGGCGTCTCCGGATTGCCTGTAACTGTTGCGGCTGTGCCGCCAAACCGATGGCCCGGGAGACAAGTTCCTCCAGGTTTTCAGTGATCAGTTCCGGGCATTCGACGGCGTGCAGCAGGCTGGCGCCGACCCGGGAGGGAAAAGTCTCGCCGGTTACCGTGAGCACCGGGCAGCCTTCCCAGAGGGCATCACTGGCCGTCGTGTGGGCGTTGTAGGGGATGGTGTCGAGAAACAAATCCACCTGGCGGTACTGGGCCAGGTAGTCGGTGTAGGGTTTGGGGCCGACAAAGCAGAGCCGCGCCGGATCAACACCGAGATTTTCTGCCTGCTCGCGAAAGTTGCTGACCAGGGCCTGATCGCTGGTGCGAGCCAGCAATAGCAACACTGATCCCGGGGTAGCCTCCAGGATCGCCATCCACGCCCTGAACACCGTCGGGGTAATTTTGAAATTATTGTTCAGGCACGCGAACACAAAACCGGTTTCCGGCAACCCGAGGTCGGCCCGCGACGGCGTGGTCGGCGAGGACTCCCGCTGCGCGTCATTGATCTGGTAGCTGTCCGGCATCTGCACCAGTTTCTCGGTATAAAAAGGCTGCTCCTCTTTTTTCACCACCTGCCGGTCGACAATAATATAATCCATGAATTTCGCGCCCATGGTGCCGGGATAGCCCAGATAGTTGACCTGGATCGGGGCCGGGCGCAAGGCCGGGATCTCGTTATTGGCTTCCAGGGTGTAGCCTTTGAGATCGACCAGAATGTCGACGTCATCCTGATGGATTCTCTCGGCCGCCTGTTGCAGGGACAAAGCGCGGATATCGACAAACTCATCGAAAGCCGTCTCCAGGCGTTTGCGCATGGCGCTGCCATCGTCGCGACTGTTGGAATAGGCAATCACCCGAAAGCGATCGCGATCATGCAGTTCAAACAGTCGGGCCGCCAGCCAGGCAGTCGGGTGCTGGTAGTAATCGGCGGACAGGTAGCCGACGGTAATCCGATCCCGTCTCTCCCGTTTGAATTCAAACTCACATTGGCGCCTGATCAGCGCGACCCGCTCCTCAACCTGCGCAGCCCACAATTGCGCGCAGCGGAGCTGCAGCGCCGGCGTTGAGGGCTCCATCAGCAGGGAAAAGGGTGTGATATCCCGATCGCCCCGCTCTATCGCCTTGAACAGGCGATGGTCGAGAACATCCAGATCCTGCCAGTCCCCCAGTTTACGCTTGACGAACAGCAGCGCCGACAGCGCCCCGCCGTGCCGGCTGTTGGCGTCGAGGGCTTGCTGATAGTGATCACGGGCGCCGGTCAGATCGCCTCTCGCTTCCAGACAGAAACCGAGATGGTAATGCAGTTCAGGATCCCGGGGCGCAAGCGTCAGACCCTGCCGGTAAACGTCGATAGCCCGCTCCGGTTGCCCATCAGCTTCGAGCAGACTGCCAAGGAACCCGTAAAATACCACCTG
>JASBTO010000165.1 GCA_030148365.1 Kangiellaceae bacterium | reverse complement strand
ACGCCAATTTGCATAACTTCCCTGAACAGAACCCAGCGGGGGCGCCGCCAGCGGGTAAAGATCTCAAGCGACGCGTACGCGGGGTTGCGCAGGGTGAATATCAGCAGAAATACGAACAGCAGGCTCCAGACCAGGCTGGTGGCATAACCAACACCTACCGCGCCCATGGCCGGCAGTCCCAGGCCGCCGTGAATAAACCAGTAATTGAACAGGATATTGAAGGGAATGGCGAGCAGGCTGCAGACCATTACCGCCTTGGTCGCGAACAAACCCTCATTGCCGGCCCGCAGGGCGAAAAACAGATAGAAAGAGGCCGATCCCCAGGACACGGCCTCCAGGTAACCATCGACCAGCGGGATAATGGTCGGCTCGATCCCCAGCCAGTTCATGAGCGGCGTGAAATTCCGGAGCAGGACAAAGGTCGGCAGAGCGAATACCAGCGCCAGCATCATGCCCATCTGGAATACCCGGCCGATCCCCGCGAATTCACCGCGACCGTTGAGGTGCGCAACGATGGGATTGAGCGCAAGAAACAGGCCCATCATGGTTACGGTGACCGGCATCAGCAGGTTGGTGCCAACCGCAATCGCCGCCAATGCCTCGGGGCTGTAGCGACCGGCCATGATGGTATCGATCAGCCCGAGGGACATTTGGGCAATCTGGGCCATGACTGCCGGAGCCGCGATTTTGGCAAGCGCCAGCAACTCGACAGGCAAACGCTGAGGAGCAGGGCGGTCAGTATTCGGGCCGAACGTGGTCATAGATACACTCAATGATGCCCCGGCTTAATTCACTTAGCTTGAAGCTATCATCTAAATTCCAATAATATTCAGCTAATTAAGCGCTAAAGTTAATTTAATATCTGATAATAATTCAGGTTGCATGCAAAGCGCAGCAGTAACAGGCCATCCGGATCGGCCAGCCAGGGCTCCAGGCATTGTTGATTGAGAGGCTGTCGTTCCACAATCAATCGGGCCAGGGGCGCCACCGTGGGCGTTACGGCAATGGCCGTACCGTTGACAAACAGGTGTGGAGACTCGCCCGTGGTCAGGCAGGCTCGCCCGGGATGCCGATGTCGAAGCTCTGCGCCCGCCAAGAGGGCTGTCATCAAGGCCTCGCCGGAAAGTTCTTTGTCGATGTCGGTAAACTCCGGGTATTTCAGTCGGGTCACCAGCCCACCCAGGGCCATTGAGGCCAAGTGCGGGTCGCCGGCAGCTTGATCCAGAACCTGATTCCCCCACCCCAAAAGACTGTCGGGTAGCGTGGCCCGGGATGAGTCGATGCTGCCTTCGCCGTCGCTGTATAGCCGATCCCGCCAGTCGGGGTTACGGTCGATTTCCTCGGCCCAGAGCATCAGCAGATCCCGGGCTGCTGGTGCGCGGAATCCTACGGAGCAGGTGATCGAGTCGTCGAGCGCGACTCCCCAATGTGGCACACCAGGGGGAATATAGAGAACGTCTCCCGGTTCGGCAACCAGTTCCAGCGCAGGTTCGAAAGGCGCGATCTGGGTGATATCCGGGTGGGGGCAATGGGGGGTAAGATCCGCCTCGGGCCCGCCGACTCGCCAGCGACGACGCCCCTGGATTTGAACCAGAAAAACATCATAACGGTCGATGTGGGGACCGACGCCACCGCCTTCGGTGGCATAGGACACCATGATATCGTCCAGCCGCCAGCGCGGCAGAAAGTCACAGGCATCGATAAGACTGGCCAGGGGAGGGTGAAAGTAGTCGAGTGCCTGAACCAGCAAGGTCCAGTGGCTCTTCGGCAGACGGGCGAAATCAGCTTCCTCGAAGGGCCCATGCTGCAATTGCCATTGGCCGGTGGCCGGCTCCTCGATAATCAGCCGGGACTCAATCTCTTCTTCGAGCGCAAAACCTGCCAGCTCATCAGGGCAGATGTCGATCAGTCCGGGATCCACAGTCCCGGTCAATGCCAGTGGACGCTTTTGCCAATACCGGTCCAGAAAGTCTTTCGGATCAAGCTTGCCGAGCAGGGACACCGGCTCAGATCTTTTTCGCTTGCTCGACGGCGTTACCGATGTAATTACCCGGTGTCATCTCCCGCAGCCGTGACTTGGCGTCTTCCGGCAAGTCCAGGCTGTCGATGAATCTCGCCATATCGTCTCCGGTAATCCGCTTGCCGCGGGTCAGTTCCTTGAGTTTTTCATAAGGTTTTTCGATGCCGTACCGGCGCATCACCGTTTGCACCGGCTCTGCCAGCACCTCCCAGTTGGCGTCCAGTTCTGAAGCGAGAGAAGTTTCATTGACCTGCAACTTGCCGATCCCCTTGAGACTTGCCTGATAGGCAATCAGAGAATGGGCGAACCCGGTGCCCAGGGTGCGCTGAACGGTCGAGTCCGAAAGATCGCGCTGCCACCGGGACACAGGCAGCTTCATGGCCAGGTGACCGAACAGGGCATTGGCTATGCCGAGGTTGCCTTCGGAGTTTTCAAAATCAATCGGGTTGACCTTGTGCGGCATGGTCGAGGATCCGATCTCTCCGGCGACGGTTTTTTGCCGGAAATGACCCAGGGCAATGTAACCCCAGATATCGCGGTCG
>JASBTO010000158.1 GCA_030148365.1 Kangiellaceae bacterium | reverse complement strand
GATATACGCACCGCTGGCCAACCGGCTCGGCATCGGCCAACTCAAGTGGGAGCTTGAAGATCTCTCCTTCCGTTACCTGCATGGCGACAGCTACAAGCAAATCGCCCGCCAGCTCAAGGAAAAACGCACCAGCCGGGAAGTCTACATCGAGCGGGTCATTGATCTGTTGCAGGCGGAAATGGCGCGGCACGGGATCAACGCGGAAGTCTCCGGCCGGGTCAAGCATATCTATTCCATCTGGCGAAAGATGGAGCGCAAGCAGGTCGACTTCGACGAAATCTATGATACCCGGGCGGTGCGCATCATGGCCGACCGGATCCCCGACTGTTATGCCGCCCTCGGCTGTATTCACGGCCTCTGGCAACACGTACCCAAAGAATTCGACGACTATATTGCGACCCCGAAAGCCAATGGCTACCGGTCCCTGCATACCGCCGTGCTCGGCCCCGAAGGCAAGGTTCTGGAAGTACAGATCCGGACCCGCCAGATGCACGAAGAGGCCGAGCGGGGGGTTGCTGCCCACTGGGCCTACAAGGAAGGCGGCGCCACCGGCAAGGTCGAAGACAAGATTGCCTGGTTGCGGCAGTTGCTGGAATGGCAGAAAGAGCTGGTGGACGTTGCCGATCCCGGAGACATGTTCGAGGAATTCCGCAGCGAGATTGTCGATGAGCGCAGCTATGTTTTTACCCCCGACGGCAAGGTCGTGGACCTGCCGGTCGGCTCCACGCCCCTCGATTTTGCCTACCATATTCACACCGAAATCGGACACCGGTGCCGGGGCGCCAAGGTCAACGGCCGTATCGTGCCTCTGAACACGCCCCTGCATACCGGCGAGAAAGTGGAAATCCTGACCCGCAAACAGGCGGCGCCGAGTCGCGACTGGCTGAGTCCGCATCAGGGTTACGTCACTTCCAGTCGCGCCCGCAACAAGATCCGGCAATGGTTCCGGCATCAGGATCGGGAAGAGAATGCCCATGAAGGCAAACTGATGCTGGAAAAGGAGTTCGCCCGGGTGGGGCTCCAGAAAGTCGACCTTGACGAACTCGCGCTCCAATTCAACCTGCACAACGAGGAAGAACTCTACGCCGGCGTCGGCGCCGGCGATTTGCGGCTGCATCAGGTCGTCAACAAGGCGGAAGTCCTGCTGCGGGGCGCCAAACCCGCCAGACCGGTCACGCCGACCTTGCGTAAACCGGCCAAACCCACGGGCAAGTCCGGCTCCGACGTGACCGTGGAAGGGGTGGGAGATCTGCTCACCAGCATTGCCGGTTGCTGCAAACCGGTGCCGGGTGAGGCCATCACTGGCTACATCACCAAAAGCCGCGGCATCGCCGTGCACCGGAAAACTTGCGCCTATATTGACAGAGCCAGGAGCGAGCGTCCGGAGCGCTTGCTGGATGTCCAGTGGCAGGGTAAACCCAGCGATACCTATCTGGTCGATCTGATGATCCAGGCCTGGGACCGACAGGGATTGCTGCGGGACATCACCACGGTGCTCGCCAACGAGAAGATCCCGGTCACCTCCCTTAATACCCGGGTCATCGAAAGCCGTGAGCAGGCGGAGATAGAATTGCAGGTCGAGATCTCCGAACTCGGGGATCTGAGCAAGTTGATGGCCCTGATCGGCCAACTGCCCAATGTCTTCAAGGTCGGCAGGCTGAAAGGATGAGCAGGGCAGAGTTGCCCCAAACCGCACGCCTGCTGGCGCTGATGGCACGCTTGCGGGATCCCGACGGCGGTTGCCCCTGGGATCAGGCCCAGACCTATGGATCCATCGTGCCCCACACCCTGGAAGAAGCCTACGAGGTCGCCGATGCCATCGAACGGGGGAATTTTGCCGATCTCGAGGACGAGTTGGGGGATCTCCTGTTTCAGGTGATTTTCTACAGCCAGATCGCCACGGAAGAAAACCGGTTTGATTTTGAATCCGTCGCTGGCGCCATGGCGGACAAGATAGAGCGTCGTCATCCCCACGTCTTCGGCGATACCGAATATACCGGCGAACGGGATCTGAAGCGGGCCTGGGAGCAGCAGAAACACCGCGAGCGAAGTGCCCGGGAGCCATCCCGGACTGACGTCGGCACGCCAAGCCTGCTCGACGAGTTGCCCCGTACCCTGCCGGCACTGCCCCTGGCCCAGAAAATCCAGAAGCGGGTCGGGCGGCACGGCTTTGACTGGCCCGACATTGAAGGGGTTTTCGACAAGCTGGAAGAAGAAATCGCCGAACTGAAAGCCTCCCTGAAGGACGGCGATCCGGCGGCAGTTGAAGAAGAATTCGGCGACCTGCTCTTTACCTGCGTCAATCTGGCCCGGCATCTGAATGTGGACGCGGAAGCCAGTTTGCGTCGCGCCAGTCGCAAATTTGAGGCCCGTTTCCGGCAACTGGAAGTCTTGCTCGCACAAAACGAACAACAACTCGAAGACGCGTCGCTGGAGCAACTCGACCGTCTCTGGCGGCAGGTCAAGGACCGGGAGCCCGGTCGCGACGCCTGAGTCTTGCCGCGGACCAATCAGGGTTCGCATCGATGCCCGGCTTTTTGTTATACTGCGTTCCCGTCCCGGAGCGCTCATGAAGCGCCCCCAAACCATACTTTCAAGCATTTCGACCACCGGGCAGTCATGTAAGCTTTTGCCCGCCTGGCGAGATACTGGCGTAGCCGTATTTCCGCCGGGCCGGAGAGTATTTATTTATCGGCAAATTGCCACCGACAGGCAGAAAAAAGATTATGACCAAGTATATTTTCGTGACGGGCGGAGTCGTGTCTTCCCTGGGCAAGGGGATCGCCGCCGCGTCTCTCGCGGCCATTCTGGAAGCGCGGGGCCTCAAGGTCACCATGCTCAAGCTGGATCCCTACATCAATCTGGATCCCGGCACCATGAGCCCCTTCCAGCACGGCGAGGTCTTCGTGACGGTCGATGGCGCCGAGACCGATCTGGATTTGGGTCATTACGAACGCTTCGTTCGCACCAACATGACCCAGAAGAACAATTTCACCACCGGTCGCATCTATTCAGATGTCCTGCGCAAGGAGCGACGGGGCGACTATCTTGGCGGCACGGTGCAGGTCATTCCCCATATCACTGACGAGATCAAGCATAAAATCCGTCAGGGCGCCGATGGCGCGGATGTGGCGATGGTGGAAATCGGCGGTACCGTCGGTGACATCGAGTCATTGCCGTTCATGGAAGCCATCCGTCAGCTCGGCTGGGAAGTGGGCCCGGAAAATGCCCTGTTCGTGCATCTGACCCTGTTGCCGTTTATCGCCACGGCGGGCGAGCTCAAGACCAAGCCGACCCAGCATTCCGTCAAGGAACTGCGCTCCATCGGTATCCAGCCCGACATTCTCATCTGTCGCTCGGATCGAACCCTGCCGCCGGGCGAGAAGCGCAAGATTGCCCTGTTCACCAATGTCGAGGAGCGGGCGGTCATTTCCCTGCAGGACGTTGACAGCATCTACCGCATCCCGTCTATCCTGCACGCTCAGGAAGTCGATGATCTGATCATCAATCGCTTCAAGCTGGACGCCAAACCGGCGGACCTGGCCCAATGGGAAGAGGTGCTTTACCGTCAGGCCAATCCCAAGGGTGAAGTCGACATCGCCATGGTCGGCAAGTACATGGATCTGACCGAAGCCTACAAGTCCCTGTCGGAAGCGCTGATCCACGCAGGCCTGCATACCCGTCAGGCGATCAACATTCATTACATGGATTCCCAGGATCTGGAAAAGGACGGCTGTGAGCCGCTGCGGGAAATGGACGCCATTCTGGTGCCCGGCGGCTTCGGCGAGCGGGGCGTGGAAGGCAAAATCAAGGCGGCGCAATTTGCCCGCGAAAACGACATTCCCTATCTCGGGATCTGTCTGGGCCTGCAGGTGGCGGTGATCGACTATGCCCGTCATATGGCCGGTCTGGAAGGCGCTCACAGCACCGAATTCAATCCTGACACGCCCCATCCGATTGTCGCTCTCATCACTGAATGGGTGGACGCCGAG
>JASBTO010000153.1 GCA_030148365.1 Kangiellaceae bacterium | reverse complement strand
AAGCCGGTTGCGGATCCGGCACGCTGCCCTGCAACTGGCCGAGATACTGCACCAACGGCTTGCCAAAGCGCCTTGCCAGGGCGCCGGCCGGCAAGGCCAGCAACTCGCCGATACAGCCAATGCCCATCAGGCCCAGTTGCTCCTGCTGCTTTGCCGTCAGCGGCAAACGGGTGATCGGCAGTTGTCCCAGGCGAGTCATCAGCCGGTCCCGGTTGATCTGCCCCAGCTGATCACAGCAGCGCCAGGAACTGCGCAGGCTCAGGTGGCTGGCCAGGGTGGCCGCCTTCGGTGTGTGGCCCAGGCCCAGCCGCAGGCTCAGACCGCGTCGGCGCAGCTGCCGGTAGAGCTTGCGCAACAACCGGCCGGGGCCCCGGTAAAGCCGCAAGCTGGCGCCTATTTCGAGCAGCAGGCTGTCGGGCTCCTGCACCGAGATACGGGGACTGAAGCGGTACAAGGCCACCGCCAACTGTTGCAGGAGTCTTTGCTCCTTGCCCGGGTCCCGCTCCGCGATCCGGAGCTCCGGGACCAGCGAGCAGGCCGTCGCCAGCTTCAATCCCGGGCTGACCCCCTGCTCTGTCGCCGCCGGATTGGCCATCAGGATGCGGTGCTGCGCAGCCACGGCAAAAGGCTCCGGGCAGGATTCGAACACTTCCAGGGGCAGTCCGGAGAAGCCGACACAAAGCCACAACATGATCAGACCAGATACTGATGCAGTCTGGCCGGTACCGGCGCGGGCTTTCCCCGTCCGGTAACCCGGAGCCCACCCGCCGATCGCGGCACCGGCTGCCGTGATGGGACGGGCCACTCGGCCGGCGGGATCGCTGCCAGCGGATCGGCCTGGGGCGACAGCGACAGGCGCACTTGCTGACCGCTCCAGCCTCCGGGCTGCTTGACGACCCGGATATCAAGATTGCGCCCGGACTCTGCGGCCAGCGCCAGACGCAAACTGGCGGGTGACGCCTGTCCGGCCGCGCTGCCGGGTCTGAGCAGAAAACCGTAACTGTCACCTTTGCGGGCCGCCAGCTGCAGCTTGCGCAACGCGCCCTGGGGCAGCCGCGCCGGTAACCAGGCGAGTGCTGCCGAGCAGGCGCCGGAGGCCAGGGCCTGCTCCAGCGCCCATAGCTGCTCTTCCTGTTTGCCGGAGCCGAGCACCAGCACCCGATCCGTGGCCACCCCCGCCGCTTGCAGGGCCGGCGCATATGGCAGACCGGGACAGCCACAGAAAAACAGCCAGCGAGGCAATTGCGCCAGCCGGGCCAGTTGCGGCATCAGCAATTGCAGCTCACCACTGCCCGCGTCCGGCAACAGCAACTCGCTCAGGGCGCCGGGGGGCCAGCCGCCATGGTGCAGAGCCTGATCCAGCGGCGCGTGACCGGTCGACGGCAGCGCCTGACGGCGCTGGCGCCGATCCTGGCCCTGCCAGATCCGCTGGCTTTGCTTGAGTTGAGTCAAAATCTGGGACATTAACGTATCTGCTTGATATTCAGTTGTATAAACGTATTTTCGGCCGAAAACTTTTGCCGGCCGGAAAGAATATACTAGCAGGACAAGTACTACTTATAAAAGTAGTATTTCACTATTCAGAAGGGACAGGCGGTTTCCCGAACAGGCGCGCGGGAACAGGAAAACGGGTTGTCGGGAAAGCCCGGAAAGGGCCCGTCAGTCGGCGGGCGCCTGTTCCGGCTCGGCGTCGGCGAGTTCCTGATCCAGCAGCATCTGCTCGACATGGCTGAGCAGCCCCTGCGCCGCCGCTTCGACCAGCCGGATGACTTCATCGAAACCGTTTTTCGGGCCGTAATAGGGATCCGGGACATGGTCAACGTCGAGCTGGGGGGCAAAATCCCGCAGATAGAGAAACAGTTTTTCCTGATGCGCTTCGGGACAGGCCTCCCGGAGATATTTCAGATTGGACCCGTCCATGGCCAGGATCAGATCAAACTTCTCGAAATCCCTGGCCTTGACCTTGCGGCCACGAATGCCATACAGATCATAGCCATGCTCGGTGGCCGCATCACAGGCTCTGGGATCGGCGCGCTCTCCGGCATGGGAGCTGATGGTACCGGCAGAATCGACCAGCACCCGATCAACAAGCCCCGCGCCCTCCAGAGCATGACGGAAAACCCCCTCTGCGGTCGGCGACCGGCAGATATTGCCCATACAGACAAACAGCACTTTTACCTGATGATTATTTCTTTTGAAGATCACGATAATGCTCCCTTGCCCTGTGCAAATCCTGCTCCGTATCAACCCCGGCTGCCGGCGTCATTTCCGCCAGCGCGATACCGATGGCATGCCCCCGGGCCAGTACCCGAAGTTGCTCGAGGGCCTCGATCTGTTCCAGCTCTGCCGGTGGCCAGTGAACAAATTGGCGCAGGAACCCCGCGCGATAGGCGTAGATACCGATATGGCGAAACCAGCTGCCGGCGCTATCGGAGAGACGCCGGTTCTCGAAGCTGCCCCGTTGCCACGGAATGGGGGCCCGGGAAAAATAAAGCGCCCTGCCCTTGCGGTCGAACACGACCTTGACGACATTGGCATCAAAAATTTCCGCCTCATCCGTGATCCCGGTACACAGGGTGGCCATATTGTCGGCCACGCCATCGGCCAGTAATCCGGCCACCTGGCGGATATTTTCCGGCGCAATGAAGGGCTCATCACCCTGCACATTGACGATCAGGGTATTCTCGTCGAGGGCTTCCCTGTCCACCACTTCCGCCAGGCGATCGCTGCCGGACTCGTGATCTTTCGCGGTCAGGCAGACTTCAGCGCCAAACTCCTTGACCGCGGCGGCGATGCGCCCGTCGTCGGTTGCAATAATCACCCGTTCGGCGCCACTGGCGACCGCCCGCTCCCAGACATGCCGGATCATCGGCTTGTCGCCAATCAGTTCCAGGGGCTTGCCGGGCAATCGGCTCGACTCAAAGCGGGCCGGAATAATGACGACAAAACTCACGCGTTTTCGCCGCTGATTTTGCGCGCTTCCGACTCCAGCATGACGGGAATATCATCGCGGATCGGGTACGCCAGTTTGTCGAACTTGCAGATCAGTTCCTGATCGTCCTTGTGGTAGTCGAGCTTGCCCTTGCAGACCGGACAAACCAGAATATCGAGCAAAAATTTTTCCATCAGCGCCGTGCCTCCAGGCATTTCAATATTTGTGGACCGGGATCGGGATCCAGTTGCGGGGCCACCGCCAGATACCAGAAATCATCCCGGGCGAATTCCCGGCATTTCACCGCGTCCTTTTCGGTCATGATGACCGGCCCCGGGCAATCGGTAAAGTCCCGGGCCGAGAACGGGTAGTGATCGGGGAAACCACGATGCCGGGCGTTTATGCCGACACTTTCGAGGGTGGCGAAAAATCGCGCCGGATTGCCGATACCGGCAACCGCGACAATATCCTGACCGTCCAGGCTGTTCAGGGGGCGCTTTATCTCCGGATCCCGGACATTGACGAGCGCCACCGGCAGTAATGACATCACCCCATCATGACGGAGTTTTCCGGCACCGTTGCTGATCACAAAATCCACGGAATTCAATCGCGACTCCGGTTCCCTCAAGGGTCCGAGGGGCATCAGGAGTCCGGTACCGAGGCCACGTTTTCCGTCAACAATACAGATCTCCAGATCCCGGCCGAGGGCATAGTGTTGCAAACCATCATCACAGAGCACCAGATCGCAGCCGTGACGGTAGAGATAATGGGCGCCGCGACTGCGAACCGGATCGATAACCACCGGGCAGGATAACTTACGGGCCAGCATCAGGGGCTCGTCACCGACCTGATGGGGATCGTCATCAATGTGCACCCGGCGCGGGTAGGAGGATGACTGACCGCCATAGCCCCGGCTGACCACACCCGGTCGGTAACCGGCCTGCTGGCAGGTACGGACCAGCCATGCGTAGAAC
>JASBTO010000140.1 GCA_030148365.1 Kangiellaceae bacterium | reverse complement strand
TTTTGGCGAGCCAGCCGGACACGAAGGGCGCCGCTTCGGTCACCCTGTTGTCTTAGAGCGTGAGCATCATGACCCGGTAACCGACCTTGCTGCTGCGGTTCCAGGAACCATGCTGGGCAACCAGGATACGATTGCGATATTTCTCGGGGAACATTTCGCCGGTGTAGAATTTCATGCCGATGGCGGCGACATGGGCGTCGAAACGCCAGACCGGCGGCACATAATCTTTTGGGTCCTTGCCCTTGCCGAATTCCGGATCCGGAATATCGCCGCCATGAAAAAAGGGATAGCCGAAATGGGCGCCGGACTTGTCGACCCGGTTGAGTTCGTCCGGCGGCTGGTCATCACCCATGTGATCCCGGCCATTGTCGGTAAACCAGAGCTTGCCGGTGTCCGGATGAAAATCAAAGCCGACGGAATTGCGCACGCCTCTGGCGACAAACTCCGGTTCGCCGCCTTCAAGATCAAAAGCCAGTATGGTCCCGAAGCGGGGATCTTCGCTCTGGCAGATATTGCAGGGCGCGCCGACCGGAACGTACAACTTGCCATCAGGACCAAACTTAAGATATTTCCAGCCGTGGTGGGTCTCGTCCGGCAAATCGTCAATCACCACCGTTGGCTTTGGCTTTTTGCGGTAATTGCTGTCGATATCGGCGAACCGGATCACCCGGTGCACTTCCGCGACATAGAGATCGCCATCCCGATAGGCGATGCCACTCGGCAGCATCAGGCCACTGGCGATTTCCACGACTTCGTCGGCGCGCTGGTCGCCATCATGGTCGATGACGGCATGAACCTTGCCCGGCCGGCGACTGCCGGTATAGATAATGCCGGTTTCACCCAGGGCCATTTGCCGGGCGCCGTCGACATCGTCGGCATAGATTTCAATATTGAATCCCGTCGGGACCGACAGGATTTCGGGATTGGCGACTGCCGTTGCAGCGGCAGACCAGAAACAACCCAACAGACCGGCAGCCAGTAATGCATTCCGGTGCAACATCTTGCGCTCTCCTGTTTTCAATGCGTGCTCCTGACCATACCTTTGCCTGCGGCGCGCTTCAAATCCTGGCGGCAACGGCCAGACCCGGGCTGCAAGTTGAATCCATCGCGAGCCTGGGCGACAATCGACGGCAAACCTGCCCCGTGCAGTGACAACCGGACAGTTTAATGGCTACAGAGCAATCGTTTTTTGGCAAGTTGGCAGAGCGCAGAATCCCCCAGGTTCTCGGCATTTATCTCGCAGGCAGCTGGACCGCACTGGAATTCTCCCAGTGGGCGGTGTCCCGGTTTGCCCTGTCGCCCCACTGGGAAGAGTTGACGCTGCTGATTTTATTGATCCTGCTGCCGACGGTGCTGGTACTGGCCTGGCATCACGGCGCGCCCGGCAAGCAACCCTGGAGCCTGTTTGAAAAGATCTTCATCCCCCTGAATCTGCTTGCCCTGCCCCTGATCCTGTTTTACGGCTATGGCGACAAGGATCTCGGCAAGGTAGTCTCGACGGTCATGGTCCGGGACGCCGAGGGGCAGACGCAGGAGCGGGAAATTGCCAAATCCGAATTTACCACGTCACTGATAGTCTTCCCGTTTCGCAACCGCACCGGCGATCCCGACCTCGATTTTCTGAGTACGGCAACCTCCGATGTATTGGCCCGGGATCTCGGCCAAAGCATGTTCATGGTGCCCATGGATGTATTCATGATCGCCCGGGACATCCGCCGGTCCGGCAAATCCCCCGCCCAGTTACCCCTGTCCTTACAGCTGGGGCTGGCCAGCAAGCTCAATCGGCCCTATCTCGTCAATGGCAGTATCGCGCGGGAAGGCGACCGGTACAGGCTGAGCGCGCAGGTCTACAATGTCAAAAACGGCAAACGCACCCACGAGGTGACGGCAACGGATGCGGATTACTTTGCCGCCATCGACCGTCTTACCGAATCCCTGATGGGGGAACTGGCGCCGAATATCCCTGAGTATATCGATTATCCCATCGGCGATCTCTACACGGAAAGTTGGCCCGCCTTCCGGGATTATTCTCTCGCTCGCGCCCTGCAGAGTTTCGGGGACCAGCAGAAAAATGCGGAAGCACTGTATATTTCCGCGCTGGAAGAGGATCCCACCTTCTCAATTGCCGCATTTATAACCTGCCTGTATTTCCTCGAGCAGAATCGCGTGGTCGAGGCCCTGAAATACGCGCAACTTGCCCAGCAGCAACGAGATTACCGTCTGCTTGAACGGGAAAAGCTGTCCCTTACCGCGACCCAGTACTTTCTCGACAAACAGGGCAAGAAGGCTTTCGACACCCTTGATCAGTGGATAACACTCTATCCCCAGGACTGGCTGGCCTATTACCTGAAGGGCGCTTTTTCCCTCGGCACCAAACGCTTCGATACCGCCATTGCCAATTTCCGGAAGGTGATGGAACTCGACCCTTCCCAGCAGCATCTCTGGGATCTGATCGGCGACACCTATCGCCGTATCGGTCGCTATAGCGAGGCCCTGGATGCCTACGACCGCTACGCCGAAGCGTTCCCCACCAGCCCGATCGCCTACAAGAACAAAGGCGACCTGCTTCGCCAGCAGGGCAAACAGGACGAGGCCATCAGCAATTACCAACGTGCGCTTACCCTGGCGCCGCAGGATGCCGCAGTGCTATCGGCACTCGCGCTCACCTGGGCCCGGAGCGGTGATTACGAGCAAGCCGAAAAACTTTATCGGACCGCTCTGGAGCAAAGCCGCACACCCCAGGAAGTTTATGAATCCCGACTCGACCTCGCCACCTTCTATTGGCAATACGGAAAATTGCAGGCCGCGAAACAGCTCTACCTTGAAGCCTACGCGGACAGTTTTGAAAAGCTGTCCCAGGGACAGAGCATCATGGCCGAAAGTCTTAATGCCTGGCGTTACTATCTTGCCGGCGACGAGGCCCTTGCCGAGTCCACCATTGATAAATCTCTCCAATGGGCCGAGGAACACAATGAAGAGTTAATCCGCATCAATGTCCTGCTGGGACAGGCAGAACTCCTGAACTATCAGGGCCGGGCCGGTGAGGCCCTGGAATTGTTCGATAGCGTTTACCGGATTGCCCGGGAGTACCTCGCCAACCAGAGCGATGTCGAGATTGATTACCTGAAGGGCAGAACCTGGCTGGCAATGGAAGAGTAT
>JASBTO010000119.1 GCA_030148365.1 Kangiellaceae bacterium | reverse complement strand
AGGAATCCCTGCTCCGCAACGCCGACGAGGATGAGGAGCCGACGGCCAAAGCTGACGGGGACGACGAGGGGCCGGCGAAGAAAGCCAAAAAAATCAAATCGCCGCAGATATTTTTCCTGTCCAGCGGCGAGACCAACGAGTTCCGGCTGGCTGTGGGCGCCACTGATCCGGATGCCGATTCCTTCTACCGGCTGCGCGGACATTACAACGGTAATCTGGTTATTGAAGGCCCCATCGACGGACATTATCAGCAGGATATCGAACGTGACTGGCAGGCAGATTAACAAGCAGTGCGGCATGACGTTGCTGGAAGTGCTGATCGCGCTGGCAATCTTTGCCATCACCATGACGGCGCTCCTGTCGGCGCTCACCGGACTGACCGGCCAGCAGACTCAACTGGTGCAAAAGACTTTCGCCCATTATGTCGCCCAGAACCGGCTCGCTGAAGCCCGCCTGGCGGAGCAATGGCCCTCGGAAGGCGTCACTCGCGGCAGTGCCGAGATGGCCAATCAGGAGTGGTTCTGGGTGCAGACCGTCAAGCCGACCAGCAACGACACCCTGCGCCGGGTGGAAATCGAGGTGCGCCTTGACGAGTCCCGGGACAACGCTCTGGTACAACTGGTCGGCTTTATCGGCGAGATCAAGGAAGCGGAGGCGGACAATGATCCCGGCCCCCGATAAATCATCCGGTTTCACCCTGATCGAAGTGGTGATCGCCATGTTCATCGGCGCCTTCATCGTGGTCGCCGCCTATCTCGCCCTTGACGGCGCCCAATCGCAACAGCGTCAGGTCGACACGGTCGCCAACCGCCTCAAGGCCATCCAGTTTGCCGTTAACAGTCTGGAGCAGGATCTCGAGTACCTGTCGCCGCGGCCGGTGCGGGACGGCTTCGGGGATCGGGTGCCCCTGCTGCGGGGCAAGAGCGACGATGCCGATTCGTATCTGGAACTGACCCGGGGGCAGTGGCGGAATCCGGCCAACCTGCCGCGCAGCAATCTGCAACATCTGCGCTACTACCTGGAGGACGGCACCCTGATGCGCGAGCATTGGCTGTTTGTCGATCGCGCCGATGACAGTGAAGGAGTTCGGCGTGAACTGCTGACCGGTGTCGAAGAGCTGGAAGTGGAGTTCTATGACGGTGAACGCTGGCTGGACAACTGGCTGGCGGAATCGGTGCTGGAGCGGGACACTGCCGACATGCCCCGCGCGGTGCGTATCACGCTGCACCTCGACAGTGAGGGCGCCATCATCCGCACCGTACCCGTCTTTGGAGGCCATTTTGCCAAATAACCGACGGCCCTCTCCGATCTCCGGACCCAATCAAAGCGGCGTCATCCTGGTCACGGTGTTGATCGTCGTGGCCGTGGTGTCCGTGCTCGCGACCCAGATGTTCTATGACAAGAACATCAATCATCGCCGCACCGCCAATATTGTCGATGCCGATCGTGCCTACGAGTATGTGCTGGGCGCGGAAGATTTGGCGATCGGCTTGCTGGATGAGGCCTTCCGGCAGGAAGACAGCAAAGGCGTCAATCTGGGACAGGCCTGGGCGAAAGGCCCCCTGGTATTCCCGATTGAAGGCGGCAACCTGACCGGCGAAGTCCGGGACCTTGGCAGTTGCTTCAACCTCAACAGCGTGCTCGCCGAAGCGACAGCGCCCGGCGGTCAGAGCAACGGTGAACAGGTCGATACGGCTCTTGAAGACCGGGGCCCGGGTGGTCCGGAGGCGGATCAGCCCCGGGACCCCTTTACGCCCCTCGGAGGCCAGAAAATTTTTGCACGGCTGCTGGAGTCACTGCTCGTTGAACTCGAGGACTTGCAAACCACGCCGGAGGCCCTCGCCGCAGCACTGCGGGACTGGGCAGACGAGGATATCGATCCGGCCGGGCCGGACGGCGCAGAGGATCTCTACTACCTCGGTCTGGAGCGCCCCTATCGCACCGGTAACACGCTGCTTGCCGATGAATCGGAATTATTGACGATCAAGGGATTTACGCCGGAAATTTATAGTAAGATTCGGGACTATGTCTGTGTCCTGCCGGAGACTGCGGGCCAAATCAACATCAATACCGTAGCGCCCGAGCAGGCCGAACTGGTCTGGATGCTGATGGAAAGCGCAACTCTGGACACGGTTCGTCAGGTGCTCTCAAGTCGGCCCGAGCAGGGCTTTGCAACGACGGCGGATTTTTTCGCCCGGATTGGGGAAGGGCAGCTCAGTAATGAAGGGAGCGGCTGGCTGGTGATCGACAGCCCCTGGTTCCAACTCGACTCGAATGCCATCGTCGGACGGGGTCGGGCGCAACTGAAGACCTTATTGAAGAAAAACAGCAAACATGAGTTTCAGGTGGTGGCACGCCACACGGGAGATATTTGATGCAGGAACGGTTATTTATCCGTTTTCAGGAAGACGGTGACGCGCTGGACTGGGGAGTCCTTGCCGCGGACGCCAATCAGTTCAGCGAGCAAGGCAGTTTGCTCTGTGCGGATCTGGTATCGCTCGCCGAAACCGCTGACAAGCGGGAAGTCATTCTGCTGGTGCCGGCCACCAAGGTTCTGACCGCCGAGGTCACGGCGCCAACGCGCAATCTCCGCCAGATGCAGCAGGCCCTGCCGTTCCTGTTGGAAGAGCAGTTGATCGCGCCGGTGGACTCCCAGCATTTTGCCATTGGCGAGCGCCGGGACCATCAGGTGCCGGTGGCGGTGGTAGCCAAAAACGACCTCGACCACTGGTTACAGTTGTGCACTGACGCCGGCATCGTACCGGAAGTGGCGGTCGCCGACGCCGCCTGTCTGCCCAGCTTTGACGATGCCTGGTCCCTGCTCGCCGACGGTGCTCAATTACTGGTGCGTCCGGCCCGGGATCAGTACTGGGCCGTACCCATAGAGCTTTTTCCCGAGGCTCTGGCCATGCACCGCGGCGGCGATGCCGAAAGTGAAGATGGCGCTGACAGTATCCTGGCGTTGCGTTTGTATCAGCAAAGCCCGGTCGCTCTGTCGGAAAACCTGCAGGGCGCCGTGGCCGTGCAGAATATGGACATCGACTCGCCGCTGCTGCTGCTCGCCCGGAATTACGATCCGCGCCTGATCAATCTGCTCCAGGGCGAGTACGAATCCACCCACAAGCAATCCCGCAGTGGTCGTCCCTGGCGGCTCGCGGCCATGCTTGCCGGACTCTCGCTGCTGAGCCTGCTGGCCTGGAAAGGCAGCCAGTGGTTCCTGTATGACCAGCAACTCGCACAGGTGCAGCAACAGACGGAGCAGCTCTTCGGCGAGACGCTGCCCGGTCGTCGCATGACGGTCAACCCGCGCCTGCAAATGCAGAATACCCTGCAACTCGGGGGCACGAGCGATGAGGGGTTTTTTACCTTGCTCGACAAGCTGGCCCAGAGCCTCGGTCCGGACGGCATGACGCCGACCAGCCTCAGCTATGACGCCAAAAAGAGCGAGTTGCGGGTAGATCTGCTGGCCCGGGATCTCGACGCCCTGAATCGTCTTCGTCAGCAACTTGCCAGCCAGGGTCTGGAAGTGGAAATGGGGTCGGCGACCCGACAGGGTGAGCGCTACGCCAGTCGTCTGATTATCAGGAGTCGCGCATGAAGAATTTGCAGGCATGGTACTCGGCGCAAAGCCGACGCGAGCAAATGCTGGTCCTGGTGACGGCAATTTTGCTCATCGTATTCATTGTTTATTTCCTGATCTGGCAGCCCCTCAACAAGAGTATTGCCAATATGGACAATCGCCTGCAGCGCCAACAGACCGATCTGACCTGGATGCGCGTCAACAGCGCCCGGGTCAGGGCTGCTGCCGGCAACAATACCGCTGTGGACCGCGGTGAACGCTCCCTGATCCAGGTGGTCACTGCCAGCTCAAGCCGGCACGGGCTGTCTCTGTCCCGGGTACAGGAAAGCGGTAGCTCGGAAATTCGCCTGTGGCTCGACAGTGCCGGTTTTGACGCCATGTTGCGCTGGCTGGACGAGCTGGAAGCCAGAGAAGGTATCGCCGTCCAGAATCTCAGTGTCAACCAGACGGATACGACGGGCATGGTCAAGGCGACAGTGACACTGGTAGCTCCGAACTGATGTCCCGTCGCTGGTTAACGGGCGCCTTGATCGCCCTGGCTTTCATTGTCATCTTCGTGGCCCTGGCGCCCGCAAGTCTGTTTACCGATCTGGTTACCAGCCGGCGCGCCGATGTCCGCTTTCTGGATGTCAGCGGCAGTATCTGGCGCGGACAGGCCCGGGAACTGGAATTTCGCGGCACGGTTTTTCCCGAGGTGCAGTGGCAGCTTTCACCGTTGCTGCTGCTGTCAGGGACACTCGGCGGCGCGCTCCAGGTAGGCGGCGGTGATGCCGCCCACGAGATCCGTGGCCAGGCCCGGGTTTCTGTCGACCGCGAAGAAATCATCCGGGTCGATGATGCCCGGTTTGTCGCCGATGCCGGATTTGTCAGCCGCCTGTTGCGCATGCCCGGGATCTATCTGATCGGCGAAACCGAACTCGTGGTCGACGAGCTGGAAATGAACGAGCAGCGGATCCTGGCGCTGGACGGACAGGTGTTCTGGCGGGACGCGGTGTTGACCACGCCCTACTCTCAGGTGGCCCTTGGCGAATTTGCCCTGCAGTTGGCGCCATCTGAAGCCCAGGGACTGGTGGCGGAGGTAACGGAAAACCGCGGCATGCTCGACTTGAGAGGCAACATTGCATTGGAGCAGGATCGGCGCTACGCCATCGACGGCAGCGTCACCACCGGTTTGCCGCCGGATATCGACGCCTTTTTCCGGAATATCGGCGAACGCCGGGACGGCCGCTACCATTTTGTGTTCAAGGGGCAGAGCCGCCAATGACAGGTGGGAATAACAGGGGCGTGGATCACGGTGGCTTGATGCCTGCCTGCGGGGAGGACGCTTGAGTCCGGACTGGTCCCGGATAGACACGGTGCTCCTGGACATGGACGGCACCCTGCTGGATTTGCATTTCGACAATTATTTCTGGCTGGATCTGGTGCCGCGACAATACGCCGCCGCCCACGGCCTTCCGGTTGAGGAAGCCCGGGCAAGACTGTCGAGCCATTACCAGCAGATCCGGGGCCAGTTGAACTGGTACTGCCTCGATTACTGGCAGCGGGAACTGGATCTCGATATCGTGGCCCTGAAAAAGACCATCGTGCACAAGATTGCGGCCCGCCGGGGCACCGAAGAATTTCTGGATATCGTGCAGCGCAACGGCAAGCGCTTGCTGCTGGTGACCAACGCCCATCCGGCCAGTCTGGAACTGAAACTCGACGCCACGGGGATCGACCGTTACTTTGACGTAATCCTGAGTGCGCACCAGCTCGGTCACGCCAAGGAAGAGCAGGCATTCTGGCAGCGGCTTTGCCAGCAGCAGGCCATTGACCCGACCGCCAGCCTGTTTATCGATGACAGCACTGAAGTGCTGGCCTCGGCACGGCGTTTCGGCATTGGTCAGTTGTGCGGGATCCACAAACCCGATTCGGCCAGCGAGGAGCGTTATCCGGAGGGTTTTGACAGTGTCGACAGCCTGTTGGAACTGGT
>JASBTO010000112.1 GCA_030148365.1 Kangiellaceae bacterium | reverse complement strand
GACCTGAACAGGCCGATCGCCTCTGGCAGATGGCGCTGGCGCTTGACCCGGAAGATTTGTACAGCCGAAGTCATTATTGCCATTGGCTGCTTGAACGAGGACGCCCTGATGACGTTCTCCTTTACAGCGAAGGTTTCGATAACGTCGACGCCATTGCGATAACCCGGGTACAGGCTCTCCAGTTATCAAATCCTGCTGCCGCAACTGAGCTGGCAGAAAAAATCGGCGACCGCATCAATCAAGCGAAATGGCGTAACGACTGGCTGCATGCCTATGAATATGCGGTTTTCTTTCTTGATGTCCGCCCTGACCCTGCGGCAGCGAAATAGAGATTGGCTGTTTCCGTGATATTCGCCATCGGAAGATCGGCAAGCCACTTTTTGGCTTGCGCAGTCGTTAACGGCAGGTCCCCGGTAGAACGATTGTCTTTTTCCCGAACACTCAGCCCCAGTGTACTTTTTGTTATGGCCATGAGAGCTCCACCCTTCCCTCACTCAGGGTCGATACAGCCGATAATAGCGAGCCTCGGCGGCAATAGCTACTGTTTTTGCCAGGAGTATTCAGTCTAATTAATTGAATTAGCTGAAGTTTACGGGCGGTCATTCAGGCGAGCCGCAAATCAACCGGAGTTTTGCTGGCATGGCCGGCGATTTCCTGCACCAGGGCAGGCATCAGAAAACCCGGCAGCAGGCCAAGCAATTCCGCCATGATTTTCCGGGCCTCCGGCACCGGCACGTCAAAGTGTGCGGCGCCGGTGACCCGGTCCAGCAAGTGCAGGTAATAAGGCTGGACGCCGATGGCGAACAGGCGTTCGCTCAGTGCGGCCAGAATCGTCGCCTGATCATTGATGTCCCGCAACAGCACACTCTGGTTGTAGAGCCTGATGCCCGCGGCCTGGCAACGAGCCATGGCCTGACCGACGTCGTCATCCAGTTCGTTGGCATGGTTGCTGTGAATGACCAGGACGGTTTGCAGGGCGGAGGCTTCGAGGCTGGCGAGCAGCGCCCCGGTGATGCGTTGCGGGATCACGACCGGCAGACGGGTGTGGATGCGCAGCCTGCGTAATTGGGGCAGTGCCGACAGGCGGCTGATCAAATCAATCAGGTAAGCGTCGCTGGCGGCCAGGGGATCGCCGCCGCTCAGGATTACTTCGTTGACGTCGGGGTGCAGGCGCAGGTAGTCGAACAGGCGCGACCATTGCTTGCGGGCCAACTGGTTATCGTCATAGGGGAAATGTCGGCGGAAGCAATAACGGCAATTGACGGCGCAGGCAGTCGAGGCCATGAACAGCACGCGATTGCGATACTTGTGCAGCAAGCCAGGCAAGGGCGTGTCCTGTTCGGCGAGGGGGTCCGCGACAAATCCGGGTGGCTGGTCAAATTCGGCGCCCCGGGGCAATACCTGGAGCAGCAGGGGATCATCAGCCCGGCCATATTCCATGCGCGTTATAAAGGGCTCGGGTACCCTGACCGGGAACAACTGGTCGGCGTCCAGCCCGGAATCAACATCGGCAGCGCTCAGCCCGAGTCGACGCAACAGTTCAACGGGATCGGTGACGCACCCGGCCAGGATTTTTTTCCAGTCCGAGGTCTGACATATAAGGTCGGTTTTGGGTATCATTCTGCCTTTACTGCCAACAGAAGCTAAAGATCTGAGGTCTGAATGGCTACCTATAGTACCAATGAATTCCGTAACGGGCTAAAAATTATGCTGGATGGCGAGCCCTGCAATATCCTCGACAACGAGTTTGTACGCCCCGGCAAAGGCCAGGCTTTCAGCCGGGTCAAGGTTCAGTATCTGCTTACCGGACGGGTCGTCGACAAGACGTTCAGATCCAATGAGTCGGTGGAAGCGGCGGATGTCATGGATACCAATATGGATTACCTCTATAACGACGGGGAATTCTGGTATTTCATGGATCCGGTCACCTTTGAGCAGGTTTCCGCCGATGCCAAGGCCGTCGGCGACAATGCCAAGTGGATGATTGAACAGGATACCTGTCTGGTCACCCTCTGGGACGGTAACCCCATCGCGGTCAGTCCGCCCAACCATGTTGTGCTTGAAGTGACGGACACGGATCCGGGCCTGAAAGGCGACACGTCCGGCAGCGGTGGCAAACCGGCCACTCTCAGTACCGGCGCCGTCGTTCGGGTACCTCTGTTTGTCCAGATTGGCGACAGCATCAAGGTCGATACCCGGAACGGGACCTATGTCTCCAGGGCCTGACCAGCGGTCTGCCATGAACGAAAAAAGTGGAGGCCTGGCCTCCACTTTTGGTTTGTGCCCCGGAGAAGTGAATCATGGCTGAGGGGACGGCACCGGACTGGCGCCCCGATGCCAGTCTGCAGGCGCTGAAACTCCGGGCCGACATTCTCGCGGAGGTGCGCCGTTTTTTCAGCGAGCGTCAGGTGCTGGAGGTGGATACTCCCCTGATCAGCCGCCATACGGTCACCGATCGCTTCATGCAATCTTTTGCGGTACCCGGGTTTTTCAGCCGCCAACCGGCGTCGACTGGTTACCTGCAAACCTCGCCGGAATTTGCCATGAAACGGTTGCTGGCCGACGGCAGCGGCGACATCTATCAAATCTGCAAGGCGTTCCGTCGGGATGAGTCGGGCAGCCGCCACAACCCCGAGTTCACCATGCTGGAATGGTACCGGGTCGGCTTCGACCATCACGAGCTGATGGACGAAGTCTGTGATTTGCTGACGACCATCACCGGTATCAGGTCGCGCGCGAACTGGACCTACCATGAAGCGTTTCGGCATTATCTGGAGACGGATATCGGGCAGGCAACGACTGCCGATCTGCAGGCACTGGCGAACCGCGAACTGGGTGACGTACCGGCTGACATGTCCCGCGACGACAGCCTGGGGCTGTTGTTCGCGGAAGCCATCGAACCTCGCCTGGCGCCGGACGTGATCACGTGTGTCCATGATTTCCCGGCCAGTCAGGCGGCGCTGGCGCGCATCAATCCCGATAACCCCGAAGTGGCCTGCCGGTTCGAGGTGTTTGCCGGCGGTATGGAACTTGCCAACGGTTTCCATGAGCTGACCGACCCCCGGGAGCAGGCGGCGCGCTTTGAAGCGGACAATCGGAGCCGAGAAGCATCCGGTCAGCCGGTCATTACGCCGGACAACCGGTTGCTCGCGGCACTGGAGGCGGGGCTTCCGGATTGTGCCGGCGTTGCCCTCGGCCTGGATCGGCTGATTATGCTCGCGGCGAGTGCCGGACGTATCGATCAGGTGCTGGCGTTTGGCGCCGGGCGCGCCTGATCGGCAAGGACGAGCTGGCAGCAGAAGAGGAGTCTGGTTGTGGCAGGGGTTTGCCGGGACCGGATAAGAACAGACGGAGTTGGCCAATGAGTTCAGACCACCACTTACTCAATACCCGCTGCTGTATCGCCGGTGGCGGCCCGGCCGGCATGATGCTCGGTTTTCTGCTGGCCCGGACGGGGGTGCCGGTGGTGGTGCTGGAAAAGCACGCCGACTTTCTTCGCGACTTCCGCGGCGATACCGTGCACCCTTCGACGCTGCAGTTGCTGGCGCAAACAGGGCTCCTCGACCGGTTCCGGCAACTGCCCCAGCAGCGGGTCCGCGAGCTTGGCGTGGTGCTGAACGGTCGCAGCCAACAGGTCATTGATTTCACCGGACTGAAACCTTTCGATTTTTTATCTCTGGTACCCCAGTGGGACTTTCTGAATCTGCTCGCCGGCGAGGCTGGCCGGTACTCCCATTTTGATTTGCGCATGCGCCACGAAGCCCGGGAGCTGGTCGAGGAGAACGGCCGGGTTGTCGGCGTCCGGGCACGCGCTCCCGATGGCGAGCTGGAGATCCGGGCGGATCTGGTCGTCGCCTGTGACGGCCGGGATTCCCGGTTGCGGGACAGGGCCGGTCTGCGCAGCGAAAACTATGGTGCGCCAATGGACGTACTCTGGTTCCGGCTGCCCCGCGAGCCTGATCACCCGGACACGACCGGCGCCTTTGTCGGCGCCGGCAAGATGATGATATTGCTCAATCGTGGTGATTACTGGCAGGCCGCCTGGGTGGGGCCCAAGGGCAGCGATACCGGTCTGCGCCGTGAGCCGGTAGCGAAATTGCGCGAGCAAGTGAACCGGATGGCGCCGTTTCTTGATATCGGGCAGGCGCAACTGGAATCCTGGCAGGCCGTCAAAACGCTCGAAGTGCAGGTCAACCGGTTGCCGCGCTGGCACAAGGCGGGTTTGCTGGTTATCGGCGACGCTGCCCACGCCATGTCGCCGATTGGCGGCGTCGGCATCAATCTGGCCATTCAGGACGCGGTCGCCGCAGCCAACATTCTCCAGCCGGCGCTGTATCGTGGCGAGGGGCCGGATGCGTCCCTGCTGCAACAAGTACAAGCACGCCGTGAGTTGCCGGTCAGGGTCATCCAGAGTCTGCAATTGCGGATCCAGAAACGGGTCATCTCCAGGGTACTTGCCGGGACCGGCGCACCGCCGGAATTGCCGGGTTGGCTGCGCTGGCTATTACGCTTCCGGGTGGTCCGCAACATCCCCGCGCGCCTGATTGGTTACGGCATTCGCCGCGAGCAGGTGCAGACCCCCGCGCGCGAGCCGAAGCCATAATGGCTCACCGGAACATTAGTGCGCAGGATACGGATAGGCGCGATTGGGCTGGGATGCCACTCTGGCACTCTGTGAACTGGTCAGAGGATAAAACGACATGAATGAAGAGCAGCAATGGCAGGCGCTGGTATCCCGGGATGCATCCATGGACAAGCGCTTTGTCTATGGCGTGCTGACGACAGGTATTTATTGCCGGCCCTCCTGCGCCTCGCGCAAACCCCTGCGCAAGAATGTCCGATTTTACGCCGACGCTACCGAAGCCGAGCAGGATGGTCTCAGGCCGTGCAAGCGCTGCCGGCCGGACGCAGACTGCCCCGATGAGGTAATGAAAAATCGTATCCACAACCTGTGCCGGTATATCCAAGCCCACGCCGCTGACAAACTCACGCTGGCGTCCCTGGGCGCGAAGGCACACATGAGCCCGGAGCATTTGCAGCGGCGATTCAAAGATGTAGTAGGGGTGTCTCCCGCGCAATATCAGCAAGCCTGCCGGCTCCGGACCCTGAAGCGGGGACTCCGGGACGGGGATCGGATCACAGATGCGATCTATGAAGCCGGGTTCGGTTCGTCCAGCCGGGTCTATGAGCAGGCGGCGACCCGGATCGGCATGACGCCGGGTGAGTACCGGGCCGGTGGCCAGGGGGTCGACATTTCCTGGGCGTGCTGCGAGACGCCGCTGGGAAGGTTGATGATGGCCGCGACGGATCGGGGACTTTGCTCGGTGAAACTCGGTGATGATGAAGCAGACCTGTTGATGCAACTGCGAGCCGAGTATCCGCAAGCGGTGGTTACCGCCATGCCGAAGACCGGTCAGGAACCCTTGCGGGACTGGATGAATGCCCTGACGGCTTATCTTGAAGATGGCCGTCAGGCGCCGGCATTGCCGATGGACATCAGGGGCACGGCGTTTCAGATGAAAGTCTGGGAGTATTTGTGCCGTATTCCGGCCGGCGAACTACGATCCTACGCAGAAGTCGCCCACGCCATCGGCAGGTCGAAAGCGGTGCGGGCGGTGGCGAGCGCGTGCGCCGCCAATCGGGTGGCACTGGTGATCCCCTGTCACCGGGTGATCCGGGGCGACGGTGGCATGGGCGGTTATCGCTGGGGAGTCGAGCGCAAGAGAGCCTTGATAGAGTCAGAGCGTGTCGCCCGTGCTTCGGACCGACGCGAACTTGCCGCTGCGAAACGCAAATGACGGGTGAATGGCGTCTCATCGCGCGACCGAAGGTCCGGCAACCATTTCCCTGGCCGGTGCTGCTGGAGTATCTGAAGGTGCGGCTGATCCCCGGCGTCGAGGCCATCCGGGAGGACAGCTACTGGCGCCGGCACCGGGACAGCTGGATACGGGTCAGTTACCGGCCTGACAGTGAGCGGCTGGCCGTTTATGCCGCAGGCCCGGTCGATGTCGGAGATATCAAGGCCCGGGTTGCCCGGCTGCTGATACCGGAGTTTGATGGTGAGCCGGCGCAGCAGCAGTTCCGCCACTGTCCGATCCTGGGACCGAAAGTTGCCGCCGTGCCGGGGTTGCGGCCTCTCGGGTGTTGGGATCCTTTCGAACTCTGCCTGCGCACGATTGTGGGGCAGCAGGTCACGGTGGCGGCGGCCGGCACCCTGTCCCGGCGGCTGGTAGAGCGGTGCGGGCAACTGACGCCGGCGGCGGTGCTGAGCGCGGATCTTGCCGGGCTTGGAATGCCCGGCCGGCGAGTCGACACCCTGGTGCGGCTGGCGGCCGCGGTTGAGTCGGGAGACCTGGAACTGGAAGGCGCTGACTGGCCGACTATCGACGCCGGCCTCGCCCGATTGTCCGGGATCGGTCCCTGGACCCGCAATTATCTGGCGATCAGGCTTGGCCGCGAGCCCGATGCCATGCCCTTGTCCGACATCGGCCTGTTGCGTGCGACCGGTTCCTCCTCTCCCAAAGCCCTCGAACATCTCGCGGAGTCCTGGCGCCCCTGGCGGGCCTACGCCGCCACCTGGCTCTGGTGCGTACCGTGACTCCCGACCACAAAATCGACGCGCTGGACTGGCCGCGGGTGGAGGCGGATCTGGACCAGCAGGGCATCGCGAAATTGCCGCAGTTGCTGACGGCCCGCCAGTGCGCAACCCTGACGCGCAGTTACGCAGACCGCGCCCGGTTCCGATCCCGGGTGGTCATGGCACGACATGGTTTCGGCCGCGGCGAATATCAGTATTTCGCCAACCCGCTACCGGCGCTGGTCCAGCAGTTGCGGGAGTCCCTCTATGCCCGGTTGGCGCCGGTGGCCAATCGCTGGGGGCAGCAACTCGGCAGCGGCCCGCAATACCCCGGAACTCACCGGCAGTTTCAGCAGCTTTGCCACCGGGCCCACCAGACCCGGCCGACGCCGTTACTGCTCCGTTACGGGGAAGGTGATTACAACTGCCTGCATCAGGATCTGTACGGAGAAGTGGCTTTTCCGTTGCAGGTGATTTTCATGCTGAGCGAGCCGGGAAAGGATTTCGAAGGCGGCGAGCTGGTGCTCGTCGAGCAACGGCCCCGTCGCCAATCGCGACCCCGGGTCGTGTCATTGAGCCGGGGCGAGGCTGTCGTGATAACCACCCACAACCGGCCGGTCGAAGGCAAGCGGGGCTACTACCGGGTCGTGATGAAACACGGCGTCAGCCAGATCGACAAGGGCGAGCGTTATACCCTCGGCATTATCTTTCACGATGCGGCGGGAGAGGGGTGAGCCCGGTTCAGTCCGTTTCGCCGCAGGTGGCCAGACACTCACCCATGGTGGTACTCGCGTAAGCGCGCACGTCCTCGGCAAAGCTAATCCGGTCTTTGGGAAACAAAAGGACCACGGTCGAGCCGAGTTTGAAACGGCCCATTTCCTCACCCTTGGCGAGGCGGATGTCCTGGTCGCGGTAATCGAAGCTGGCGACCTTGTCACGGGTGGGCGGGGTGACGGTGCCGGCCCAGACGGTTTCGATACTGCCGACGATGGTGGCGCCCACCAGGATCATGGCCATGGGGCCAAGTTCGGTATCGAAAATCGCGGCAGCGCGCTCATTGCGGGCAAACAGATTGGGTACCGAGCGGGCGGTCAGGGGATTGACGCTGAACAGGCGACCCGGCACGTGGAACATCTGCCGCAGTTTGCCGGCAATTGGCATGTGCACGCGGTGGTAATCCTTGGGACTCAGGTAGATGGTCGCAAAGTCACCGCCGGCAAACTCCGAGGCCACGGCTCCGTCTCCGCCGAGCAGTTCGCGGACGCTGAAAGTGTGACCCTTGGCCTGAAACAGGCGACCGTTTTCAATGGGCCCACATTGGCTGACCACGCCATCGGCGGGATGGGCAACCGTATCGCCGGTGCAGACCGGCCGCACGCCGGGCTTCAGCGCCCGGGTAAAGAAGTCGTTGAAGGTCCGGTAGTCCTCCGGGTTTTCCCGCTCCGCTTCCTGCATGTTGACGCCATAGGCTTTGATAAATTTCCGGATGGCAAAATTTTTCAGGCCCTCGCTTTCCAGATCCGCACCCCAGCCGGCGAGACGGGACAAGCCGTGTTGGGGGATCAGATATTGGGGCAGGACTTTCAGTTTGTCGTTCATGGCGGTGCCGGTTAAATGCAAAAGTGTGCGGCATTGTATCCAATGCCCGGGGCCTTGTCAGGCTAACGCTCCTGGTCGAGATTGGCGAGAATTTGATGATAGTTCCTGAATCGGGTTTCGGCGATTTGCCCGTCCTTGACTGCGGCAATCACCGCGCACCCCGGCTCGTTCAGGTGCCGGCAATTGCGGAACCGGCATTGGCCCGCCAGGCTCTGAAATTCCGCATAACCCTCGGCGAGCGCCGTCTCGTCAATATGCCAGAGGCCAAATTCGCGGACCCCGGGCGAGTCGATCAGGTAACCGCCGCCCGGCAGCGGGTACAGGCGGGAGGCGGTGGTCGTGTGCATGCCGAGCCCGGAAGTTTCGGAGATGGCGCCTTCCAGAATTTCGGCATCGGGCAACAGCGCATTGATCAATGAGGATTTGCCGACCCCGGACTGACCGGCCATCAGCGAGGTGTCTCCCGCCAGGGCCTTGCGTAGCGACTCGAGGCCCTCACCGGTCTTGGCGCTGGTCTCAAAGACCTGACAGCCGATGTCCCGATAGACGGACAAACGTTGCCGGAACTCATTGAGTCTGGCGCCGGCCAACTCCAGTTTGTTGAATATAATGCTGACAGCTATCCCGCAATGGCGGGCGGCAATCAGGTAACGGTCGAGCAACACTTCGGAGAACTCGGGCTCCGGCGCGACCACGACCAGGATACGGTCCAGGTT
>JASBTO010000108.1 GCA_030148365.1 Kangiellaceae bacterium | reverse complement strand
TCTATCGCTGACCCTGGTCCTGATGTTCCTGTTTTTTGGTGGTCTGATGTATGTGGCAATCGTGACCGTCTTCCCGGAAGCCTTGATGACCGTCTGGCCCTCCGTAGATCCCGCCACGAGCACCCTGGATCATTTCAAACTGAGCATGTTTCTCGCGGCCATCGGGATCCTGGCGGGGTCACTCGGCGGCCGGTCCGACAGCCGCGAGCTGATCCGGAATGTACTTTTTATTACGGAAGAGTCCTGACGGTTCGTCGTACCTGAAGCCTTGCCCGATGAGCAAGAAATAATCCATCGTCCCCACCCCGACACGACGTGATAGAGACAGCCGCAAATCGCATATACAGACGGAGAAGCCAACACGCATGTTTCACATCGCCGCCCATTTCGTCGTGCCCTTCATGATTGCCATTATTGTGTACCCGAGGCATTGGAAGTTTGCCTTGTTGATCATGGTCGCGACCATGCTGGTCGACCTCGATCATTTGCTCGCCAGTCCCGTCTATGATCCGGAACGCTGTTCCATTGGCTTCCACCCGCTGCACACACTGCCGGCGATTCTGGTCTATGTATTCCTTACAGTACTACCGCTACTGGTCCGCAAACAAAAACCTCTACGAGAGCCGGGTCGCCTGCTTGCCCTGCATCTGATCGGGCTCGGCCTGCTCATCCACATGGCCCTGGACGGGTTGGATTGTTTGCAGGGCGCGTAAGATCTGTGGAGCCGGTACAACGCCGGGTGCAAGCAAATCTCCCCGTAAGCTGGTCATTTTCCCGGTCGTTGTGCCTGAAGGGGGTACTAATAAAAAATCATTGCGGTAGTATGCGTCCATAAATTTTTAATTTCCGGGGAAGATAATGAAAAAACTTGCATTGGTAGTCTTGCTGTTGCTCGTGGCAGGGCCTGCAGCCTGGTATTTCAGTAAAAGCGACAGTGGCACCGGCGAGCCGGCCGACAACCGGTTGCTCGCTTTTGTGCCGGCCGACACGATCTTTTTCAGCGGCTCGCTGGAACCGGTGTCAATTGAGCAAAACATTCTGATGATGCAGCAATACGGCATGTTCTCCAGCGCCGACCTGATGCTGGAGTCCGGGCTGGAAGTTGAAGAAACCGCTCCCGATGGCGTGAAACTGCTGACCGCTCTGTATGGCGAATACATGGGCGCGTTGACGGATCCCCGCATGTTGACCCAGCACTTTGGTATTGCCGATCCCCTGAATGCCGCCGTCTACGGCGTCGGCACCCTGCCGGTGATGCGGGTGGCCCTGGCCGATCCGGAGGTCTTTATCGGCTTGCTCGATGGCATCGAAGACAAGCACGACATCAACCCTGATCGCTCAGCAATCCAGGGCGTCAGTTTCCGGGCTTACCGGCTTTCCGATGAAGCGGAAGCCGAGAGCTATCGTCTCGTTGTTGCCCAGCATGACGGTTATGCGGTGCTGACACTCGACACCCCCCTTGCCGACAGCGTCGATTTGGCGCCGGCACTGGGAGCGGTCAAGCCCGATTCCAGTCTGGCCGATACCGAAACCTTGCCTGCGCTGGTCAAAAAGTACGATTTTCTGGCCAGCAGCCTGACCTACATTGATCATGTCTCCATCGCCAAAGGCATTACCCGGCCGGAGAGCAACGGCTTTGGCCAGATGTTGTCGGCCCTTATCAACCATCATGATTCCGACAATCCTTTTGCTTCAGTGCAGAATGACGCCTGTCACGGAGATCTCACGCAGCTCGCCGGCCACTGGCCTCGCCTGGTAGCCGGCAACACCCGGATTGACGATGAAGGCATGGAAGGATCTTTGATACTGGAAGGCCGCAATCCGGAGCTGTTGCAGGACCTCGCGAAGATTCGGGGCCATATCCCGGGCGCCATACTGGGCGATGACTTCGCCATCAGCTTAGGCCTGGGTCTGGACATGGATGCCATTGCGCCTTACCTGACCCGAACCTGGCGCAAGTTTACCCAGGCGACTTATCAGTGTGAGCCGCTGATTGCCATGCAGGCGTCCGCCAAAGAATCCAATCCCGCCATGCTCGGCGCCATGACCGGCATGATGGCCGGCGTCAAAGGCATCGCTGCGGGCCTGATTAATTTACAAATGGAAGATGCCGGCCCCGGCGCCGCGCCTGAAGTAACCGCCGCCGATATGATGGTCACAATCACGGCGGAAGATCCCCAGGCGCTGCTGTCCGTGATGGCAATGATGCAGCCGGGCCTCGCGGAGCTCGCCATCGAAGATGGTGGTGAGCCGGTCAGTCTGCCGATGCCACTGGCCCCGGAGCTGGATATCAAGGCGGCCCAGCGAGGCCATAACCTGATCCTGTTCGTGGGTCCCGAATCTGCTGCCCATCTGGCTGCATTTGCCACGAAAACAGATCCCGAAGCCAATGGCCTGATGGCGTTTTCCATGAATGCCGGCAAGTACTTTGGCATGTTGGCTGATCTGGTGAATGCCATGCCCTACGGCTCTATCGACGACGAAGATCGCCGCCTGCTCGAGCGCATGCAAGACATGAAGGGTATCTACAACTCCAGCCTGGACGTCACTGACGACGGCGTGGTCAACACCATGGATGTGCAAATGGCGGAGTAATACCTCCCGCCAAAAAATCAGAAACCCCGGCTCGCCGGGGTTTTTTGTGCGAGGAAGCTGCGGATTATGTGAATCTCAGGCAAGCATGCAATTGGAGTTTTATTGCATCTGCCTTGACACAGGCATCCGGAGTACTAAGACTGGCTGAAAAATGCCGACAGGCAGACATAACAAGACAGGGCTGTCTTACCGAGGGGAATTCATGAAACGTCTTTTGCCATTACTCGCTGGCCTCGCCGCCTTTACCTCCGTATGCGCCGAAATCCGCGATCCATTCGCAGGCGTTGTGATTCCTGCAGGCACCGACCTGGAACGCGCGCTGGAGCTCAATTTGACAAAACCGCATGCGTGGCATGCCAGACCTGTAAAGGGCGGTTACCTTTTTGAGAATCCCAGTAGAAACCTGACCGCCACATTGAATCAGGATGGGATCGCGTTAAGTTCGCAGACCGGCTCATTACTGGACTTGAACCTGACGGCAATTGAAGCCGATACGCGCCATGAGGTTGCCCCTGTTGAGCCCGCAGCAGAGGGAAATCTGGTCGTATACTCTCACGGTCAAGGTATTGAACAGTGGCTAATGAATTCTCCAGTCGGCCTGGAGCATGGGGTGACCCTGCGAGAGCCGCTCTCTGAAACTACCAGCCTGGTGCGCCTGCATTTTTCGGCCAGCACAGATACGGCACCTGAAGTCACGGATTCCGGATTCAGGATTCGGGCAGGCGAGGAGCATCTCACTTACACCCGCCTTGTGGCTTTTGACGCGGACGGCAATTTTCTTCCTGCACGTTTCGAGGCAGGCGATAAGGGATTTGCCATCACCGTCAATACGGCAAACGCCAGGTATCCGGTGGTGGTTGATCCGATCATGGAACTTGAACGGATTGATCCTGTTGAAGCGGGATCAGGGTTTGGAACAAGGGCAATACGTGACCCCTACTCCAAAACACGGGTATTTGGCGCACCCTTTGAGACTGGAGAAGGCGGAGTAGCCGAAGCCGGCGCGGTGTACATCTATAAAAAGGAGGGCACAGATACTCCGCAACCGGTAGCAAAGCTGGTCTCACCGGAACCGGAAACCGGGGACCGGTTCGGTTACGGCATTTCACTAAAGCAGAATACTCTCGCGGTCGGCGCGCCGGGGAGAGGCAAGGTTTACATTTTTACCAGAAACGTGGAAACCAGCGACAACTGGAACCTCCTCGCAACGGTTGATTCTCCTGCGACGGGGGAGGCAGACGGCTTTGGCACCTCTGTCCGGATCACTTCCGATGAACTTTTCGTCGGTGCGCCCGCTGCAGGCGGCGACACCGGGCGAATTGATGTGTTCAATCGGAACGCTTTCTGGACTTTTCGCAACAGTCTGTTTGCCAGCGATGGGGCACCCGGGGACCTGTTCGGGTCTGCTTTTAGCGTCAATTGGTTCGGGTTGGTCGCTGGGGTGCCTGATAAAAATGATGAAGTCGGCGCAGTCTATTCTTTCGACAAGGATTACCAGCTGGAAGTGGCAATAACAGCCCCCCCTGAACCTGAAGTGGGCGGCCGTTTTGGGCAATCGATTACCGCAGCAGGCGAGGGTTTCATTGTTGGCTCTCCGGGCGCGGACTCTGGTACAGGAAAGGTTTACTTCTACCGTGAAGCTGCGCCGGAGGACGCGTCAACAATCAAGGTCCTTCGAGCGGAAGACGGCAAGAAGGGTGACCGCTTTGGCACCAGTGTTCGTCTGGATCACGCGGGCCTTTTAGGCGCTATCATTGGCGCACCCGGGGTCGCAGAGGGTTCCGGCGCGGTGTACTTGTTCAGGTGGGAAGATACCCTGACGAGCTGGAATCCTGACCCCGACTGGATCCAGCTCAACAAAATTGTGGCGACTGATCCCCGCTCAGGTGACGGGTTTGGCGCCCGCGTCTCGGGCGGAGTAAATGACCTGTGGATTGGAATGGGGACGGGAGGAGGTTACTTCTACAGGTTTTTGGTCGATCTCGAAGTTATAATAACCCAGCCTGATCAGGCACAAAATCTGGTGACCCCGGCGCAACTGGAAAATATTTATCGAATTAAAGCACATCTGAAAAATCGGGATACCGAGGTGGACAGCGCCAGGCCCAGGATTGTCTTCCGTACATCTGGTGACATAGCCTTCACCAGTTACTATCCTTATTGTGGTATCGAAATGGAAGAGGGAAAGCAAGGCTACTGCACCATGGAGGGGTTTGTAAAAAAGCTTGGTGGCACCAGTAAGAGCAGCAGGTTGGGTATCTACACAAGAGAGCCCGCCTCCCGAGGCGATCAGTTCAGCGTTGAGCTTGAAGCCGACGCCGCTGAAACTCTCGTAAATCCCGGGCCGAAGACCCTTACCTTCACAGTCAACTCGTTACCGGTTGCCCGGAATCAGACCCTGAACATTCTTGGTCACACAGACGGTAATCTGATCGCCACCGATGCAGACGTCTCACAGACAATTCGTTATGAAATTGTTGACCTTCCTGCGAAAGGCCGCGTATCCATTCACGGCACAACCGGCGCTTTCGACTACCTGCCTGATCCGGGTGCAACCGGAACGGACACTTTTACCTTTATTGCCAAAGACGGGCTGGAAAATTCCGAGCCGGCAACAGTGACCCTGAAAATTGGCGGCGACGCCGGAACGGGAGGCAGCGGAGGCGGTGGCGGCGCCCTCGCTTGGTTGCTTGTGGTCCTGATGGGCTGCTACGGGCTGTCTCGTTATCGCATTTAGTCAAAGCGTATTAAAGCGCGCTGGCACTTCCCCCGCTCGCCGGGGGGCGGTCAGGCTCGCCATAAATATTCGCTTCTGAGCTGAGAGCACATATCCTGGTGTCGACCAGAAGCCTTATCTGCAGGCCCAGATAGTGCGATCCGCAAACCGGAGAGTCTGACTATCCCCGCTAGGCGGGGGCTGATAAAGCCCCTATTTTGTGCCGGTATCGCCCTGTTGACACTATCCCTAGTAGGGGCCCGGTTTCCCCCCGGTCTGGTTGATAAACCCCCCCGAAATCTTTATACTTCCCGCCCGTTTGTGGCGAAGCCCCGATTATTGCGAACTTTCCGCCCCTGAAGCCAAGGGCCGGACCTGGAGCCCGATGACTTCTGCACTGGTTCGACAAAATCGCGCAGCGGCCTACCGGTTGGTAGCGTTACAGGCTCTGGTCTGTATAATCGCAGCGGCTTTCGGCCTGATAGCAGGTCGGCTCGAGGGCTTTTCGTTGCTGGTTGGCGGTTTGATTGCGGTATTGCCCAATCTGCTGTTCGCCACGCTGGCTTTCGCGAAGGCCGGCGCCAGTGCCGCCCGGCAGATACAGAAAGCTTTTTATTTGGGTGAGACGCTCAAGTGGCTGCTCACCATCGTGTTGTTTGTTTTAGTGTACTTATTTCTGAAGGTGTTGCCGGGATGGCTGGTCACAGGGTTTACGCTCTGTGTGTTGGTACAGCTGGCGGCACCTTTTATTGTTAAACCGTCTTATTAACGTGGGCCGATACGCACAATGAGCGCAGCTGAACACGCACAGACCAGCACTGGTTATATCAAACACCACTTGCAGAACCTGCAAGTCTGCCACACCGACGAAGGCTGGATCTGGAACGAGTGCCAGGGCAACTTCTGGACATTCAATGTCGATACACTGGCGTTCTCCGTCATTCTCGGTCTGGTATTCATTCTCATTTTCCGAAGCGTTGCCAAGAAGGCCACGGTCGGCAAACCCGGCAAGATGCAGGCCTTTGTCGAAATGGTTGTCGATTTCGTTGATTCCAACGTCAAGGACACCTTCCACGGTCGCAACCCGCTGATCGCGCCCCTCGGCCTGACCATTTTCGTCTGGGTTTTCTTCATGAACCTGATGGATTTGATCCCCGTTGACTGGTTGCCGATGGCTGCTTCCACCGTCGGTGTGGACTATCTGAAAGTTGTTCCCTCCACGGATCTGAACGCCACTTTTGCACTGTCGATTTCCGTATTTATCCTGATTGTCTACTACAGCATCAAGGTCAAGGGTATAGGCGGCTTTACCAAAGAGCTGACCCTGCAGCCCTTCAACCACTGGGCAGCCATTCCCTTTAACCTGCTGCTCGAAGGCGTGGCGCTGCTCGCCAAGCCGATATCCCTGTCCCTGCGATTGTTCGGCAACATGTATGCCGGAGAACTGCTGTTCATCCTGATCGCCCTGCTCGGCTACTATCAGTTGCCGCTGCACTTCCCCTGGGCCGTGTTCCATATTCTGGTGATCACGTTGCAGGCCTTTATTTTCATGATGCTGACCATCGTGTACCTGAGTCTGGCACACGAAGATCACTGATTTTATTAACTTTATATACTTTAAATTACTCTTGTTGAGGAGAAACTGATGGAAACCGTAGTCGCTTTTACCGCTCTTGCCGTGGCAATCCTGATTGGCCTGGGCGCACTGGGTGTTGGTATTGGTATGGGCCTGCTGGGTGGCAAGTTCCTGGAATCTGCTGCTCGCCAGCCGGAAATGGCGCCCATGCTGCAGGTCAAAATGTTCATCGTGGTTGGTCTGCTTGACGCGGTTGCCATGATCGGTGTGGGTATCGCGCTGTTCTTCACTTTCGCCAACCCCTTCATTGGTCAGTTGCAATCTGCTGTTACCGGGGGCTAACGGACTCCTTGCGGTCTCCAGCTAACTGAAACCCGAAGGAGCCTTATTGTGGATATTAACGCTACCATCATAGGCCAGACGATAGCCTTTATTTTCTTCGTCTGGTTCTGCATGAAATTCGTATGGCCGCCGCTGATGGCCGCCATCGAAGAGCGCCAGAACAAAATTGCTGAAGGTCTCGCGGCCTCCGAGCGCGGCGTTCATGATCTGGAACTGGCCAAGGAAAAAGCCGCTCAGATCCTCAAGGACGCGAAGGGCCAGTCTGCCGAACTGATTGAGCAGGCCAAGAAACGTCATGCGGAAATTGTCGACTCGGCCAAGGATGACGCCCGTAAGGAAGCGGAGAAGCTGTTGACCGGCGCGCGTGCCGAAATCGACCAGGAGTTCAACCGGGCTCGCGAAGAACTGCGTGCCAGGGTTGCGGGTCTGGCGGTTGCCGGCGCCTCGAAAATCCTGGAAAGGGATATCGACGAAGCCGCCAACAACGACCTCTTCGACAAGCTGATCGAAAGGCTGTAAAGGAAGCATCATGGCAGAACTAAGCACCATCGCGCGACCTTACGCCAAAGCCGCTTTCGAGTTCGCCCGGGAAGCCGGCAATATCGACGGCTGGTTCGGCATGCTGGATTTTTCCGCGCAGGTCGTCAGTAACGAGGAAGTGGCAGACTTGCTGGAAAACCCCGAGTTATCCGGCGAGCAGAAAGGCGAAGCGCTGTTGAAGATCAGCGGCGATCAGCTGGACGAGAAAGCCGCCAATTTTATCCGCTTGCTGGCCCAGAACCATCGCCTGACGGCACTGCCGGCCATTCGCGATCGTTTCGAGCACCTGAAAGCCGAGCACGAAAAGACCATCGAGGTCGACGTTGTCTCCGCCCAGGCACTGGAAGATACGCAGGTCGACGCCCTGGCTGAAAAACTGTCAACCAAACTCGGCCGCAAGGTCAGAATCAACAATACCACCGACTCCGCCCTGATTGGCGGCATGGTGATCAGGGCTGAAGACCTGGTTATCGACGGATCGGTGCGCGGTAAGCTCGAAAAGCTTTCCGAAACGCTAAGAGCTTAATTGAGGAAGACGCATGAGCATGCAACTGAATCCATCTGAAATCAGCGAACTTATCAAACAACGCATCGACCAGTTCAGCGTTGTTTCCGAAGCGCGCAACGAAGGCACTATTGTCAGCGTCTCTGACGGTATTTTGCGGATCCACGGTCTCGCCGACGTTATGGCCGGTGAGATGATCGAACTGCCGGGCGGCAAGTACGGCATGGCACTGAACCTGGAGCGTGACTCCGTCGGCGCCGTGGTCCTGGGCGACTACCAGGACATCGTTGAAGGCATGACCGCCAAATGTACCGGCCGAATCCTGGAAGTCCCCGTCGGTGAAGGTCTGCTGGGTCGCGTTGTCGACGCGCTCGGTAACCCGATTGACGGCAAGGGCGAGATCAAGAACGACGGCTTCGCGCCGGTCGAGAAGGTCGCACCTGGCGTTATTACCCGTCAGTCCGTATCCCAGCCGGTCCAGACCGGTATCAAATCCATCGATGCCATGATCCCCGTTGGTCGCGGCCAGCGCGAGCTGATCATCGGTGACCGCCAGACCGGTAAGACCGCTATCGCCATCGATGCGGTCATCAACCAGAAAGGCACCGGCATCAAATGTGTCTACGTGGCAATTGGTCAGAAGTCTTCCACGATTGCCAACATCGTGCGCAAGCTCGAAGAGCACGGCGCCATGGATCACACCATCGTGGTCGCGGCTTCCGCCTCTGATGCAGCATCCCTGCAGTTCATCGCGCCTTTCGCCGGTTGCTCCATGGGTGAATACTTCCGTGACCGCGGTGAAGACGCCCTGATCATCTATGATGACCTGACCAAACAGGCCTGGGCTTACCGCCAGATCTCCCTGTTGCTGCGTCGTCCGCCGGGCCGTGAAGCCTACCCGGGTGACGTTTTCTATCTCCACTCCCGGTTGCTGGAGCGCGCGTCCCGGATCAACGCCGACTATGTCGAGAAGTTGACCGACGGCAGGGTCAAGGGCAAAACCGGCTCGCTGACGGCATTGCCGATCATCGAGACCCAGGCAGGTGACGTATCCGCCTTCGTACCGACCAACGTAATCTCCATTACTGACGGTCAGATCTTCCTGGAAACGGATTTGTTCAACGCCGGTATCCGCCCTGCGGTCAACGCCGGTTTGTCCGTCTCCCGTGTGGGTGGCGCAGCCCAGACCAAGATCATCAAGAAGCTGGGTGGCGGTATCCGTCTGGCCCTGGCCCAGTACCGCGAGCTGGCGGCTTTCGCCCAGTTTGCCTCCGACCTGGATGACGCGACCCGCGCCCAGCTCGAGCATGGCCAGCGCGTGACCGAGCTCATGAAGCAGAAACAGTACTCGCCCATGTCCGTTGCGGAAATGGCCGTTTCCCTGTTCGCTGCCGAGAAAGGTCATCTGAAAGATGTTGAATTGAACAAGGTTGGCGATTTCGAAGCGGCGCTGCTCGACTATGTTCGTGCGCAGCATGCGGAACTGATGGCCGAGATCAACGAGAAACAGGACTTCAACGATGAAGTCGCCAGCGCGTTGGAAGCGGCGATCACCAAGTTCAAATCGACCCAGACCTGGTAATCAGAGCGGACGGCGGTGCAAATCGCCGTCCCGTTACCCCAAGTTTAATCGAACCGGAAACAGACTATGGCAGGCGCTAAAGAAATTCGCACCAAGATCGGGAGTATCAAGAATACTCAGAAGATCACCAGTGCTATGGAAATGGTAGCCGCGAGCAAGATGCGCAAGGCCCAGGACCGCATGGCGGCTTCCCGCCCCTATGCAGAGCGGATCCGCGACGTAATCGGCCACATCGCTTCTGGCCGGCCGGAGTATCACCACGCCTACATTACCGAACGGGAAGTAACCCGGGTCGGTTACATTGTGGTATCGACCGATCGCGGTCTTTGCGGTGGCCTGAACATCAACCTGTTCAAGAAAGCCCTGGCCAGCATGAAAGACTGGCACGACAAGGACGTGGAAATCGATCTCTGCCTGATCGGCAACAAGGCCACAGCCTTTTTCCGCAAATATGGCGGATCCGTGGTGGCCAAGGCCGGCAATCTGGGCGACACGCCGGAAATCACCGATTTGATCGGCACCGTCAAGGTCATGCTCAAAGCCTATGAAGAAGGCCGTATTGACCGGTTGTACGTGGTGTACAACCAGTTCGAGAACACCATGACCCAGCGCCCGGCGGTATTGCAGATGCTGCCCCTGCCCGTGGCCAAAGACGAAAAGCTTCGCCATCACTGGGACTACATCTACGAGCCCGAAGCCAAGCCGATCCTCGATCTGCTGATGGTGCGCTACATTGAATCGCAGGTTTATCAGGCCGTTATCGAGAATATTGCCTGTGAGCAGGCGGCGCGAATGGTCGCCATGAAGAGCGCGTCCGACAACGCAGCCGAGCTGATTGATGATTTGCAGCTGGTGTACAACAAGGCGCGTCAGGCATCAATTACCCAGGAATTGTCCGAGATTGTATCTGGCGCGGCGGCGGTCTAGGCCACGCCCGGCAACCCCGAATTAAAAAGTTTTGTTCTAGAGGATATCAACATGAGCACTGGTAACATTGTTGAAATTATTGGCGCGGTTGTCGACGTGGAATTCCCGCGCGACAGCGTACCAAAGATTTATGACGCTCTTAAGGTCGGTGAGACCGGCTTGACCATGGAAGTTCAGCAGCAGCTGGGCGACGGCGTGGTTCGCTGTATCGCCATGGGTTCTTCCGATGGTCTCAAGCGCGGACTTAGCGTTGAAGGCACAGGCGCACCGATCAGTGTTCCGGTTGGCAAGGCGACCCTGGGTCGCATCATGGACGTACTGGGCGAGCCCATCGACGAGAAAGGTCCTATCGGTGAAGAGGATCGCATGCCGATCCACCGCAAGGCGCCGGAATTCAAGGAGCAGGCAGCCGCCAACGAATTGCTGGAAACCGGCATCAAGGTTATCGACCTGGTCTGCCCCTTCGCGAAAGGCGGTAAAGTCGGCCTGTTCGGCGGCGCCGGTGTCGGCAAGACCGTCAACATGATGGAGCTGATCCGGAACATCGCCATCGAGCACTCCGGTTTCTCCGTATTCGCCGGTGTTGGTGAGCGTACTCGTGAGGGTAACGACTTCTATCACGAAATGCGTGAGTCCGACGTACTGGACAAGGTGGCACTGGTCTACGGCCAGATGAACGAGCCGCCCGGCAACCGTCTGCGTGTGGCCCTGACCGGCCTGACCATGGCGGAAAAATTCCGTGACGAAGGCCGCGACGTCCTGTTGTTTATCGATAACATCTACCGTTATACCCTCGCGGGTACCGAGGTCTCGGCACTGCTGGGCCGGATGCCGTCCGCGGTAGGCTATCAGCCGACGCTGGCTGAAGAGATGGGTGTTCTGCAGGAGCGCATCACGTCCACCAAGACCGGTTCCATTACCTCCATCCAGGCGGTTTATGTTCCCGCGGATGACTTGACTGACCCCTCCCCGGCAACGACTTTCGCCCACCTGGACGCGACCGTGGTACTGTCCCGCCAAATCGCCGAACTGGGTATTTATCCCGCGGTTGACCCGCTGGACTCCACCTCGCGCCAGCTGGATCCGCTGGTTATCGGCCAGGAGCATTACGACATTGCCCGCGGCGTGCAGGGTGTCTTGCAGCGTTACAAAGAGCTGAAGGACATCATTGCCATTCTGGGTATGGACGAGCTGTCGGAAGAAGACAAGCAGACCGTAACCCGGGCCCGTAAAATCCAGCGCTTCCTGTCACAGCCTTTCTATGTAGCGGAAGTCTTCACCGGGTCGCCGGGCAAATACGTATCTCTGAAAGATACGATTGCCGGCTTCAAGGGCATTCTCAATGGCGAATATGACCACCTGCCAGAGCAGGCGTTCTACATGGTCGGCACCATTGAAGAAGCGGTGGAAAAAGCCAAAAACTTGTAATCCCCGGGGGATACCATGGCAATGACAGTACATCTCGACATCGTCAGTGCAGAGCAAGCCATCTTCTCCGGCATCGTGGAGCGGTTGATCGCAACCGGTGACATGGGGCAACTGGGTATCGAGCCGGGGCACGCGCCCCTGCTCACCTCCCTGAAACCGGGCCCGGTGAAAATCACTCTGCCGGGTGGCGAAGTGGAGGTCTTTTACGTCTCGGGCGGCATGCTCGAAGTGCAGCCCCACGTGGTGACCATTCTGGCGGATACCGCTGCCCGTGCCGAGGACGTCGACGAAGCGGCCGCGCAGGAAGCTGCCAAGCAGGCTCGCGACGCGATGGAAGATCAGACTTCCGAGATCGAATACTCGAAAGCGGCCGCGGAGCTGGCCGAGGCTGTGGCTCAGCTGCGGACCCTGCAGGCTATCCGCAAGAAAGCCGGCAAGTAATTCTCGTCGGGGTCACCCGGGCGAATTCGGAAAGGGTGGCGTTTGCCACCCTTTTTGTTTAGGTTATGGAAAACTTGTGAAGGTAGAAGTTTTATGGGATTCAGCGTAGTTATTCTGGCGGCGGGGCAAGGCACCCGGATGCGCTCTGCGCAACCGAAAGTGTTACACAAGCTGGCCGGCAAGTCCTTGTTGGGCCACGTCGTTGACCGGGCCAGACAGCTGGCCGCGGATAATATCCAGATTGTCTATGGCCACGGCGGCGCCCAGGTAAAGGCGGCTTTTCCGGACGAGGATTTGCACTGGGTAGAGCAGTCGCAGCAACTCGGTACCGGGCATGCGGTGCAGCAGGCACTTCCGAGTCTCGACAATGAGGATCGAGTGTTGATCCTGTACGGCGATGTGCCGTTGATCTCAGAACGGACCCTCGCCAGTCTCGTCGAATTCATACCCGAGCAGGGGATCGCGCTGCTAACGGTAAACCTGCTTGATCCTACCGGTTATGGCCGCATTGTCCGCAATGCTGACGGCAAAGTGACAGCCATTGTCGAGCACAAGGACGCAAACCCGGGCCAGTTGGAGATCCAGGAGGTCAATACCGGCATCATGGCCCTCAATGCCGGGGATTTGGGTCGGTGGCTCGGCAAAATCGACGATGATAACGCCCAGGGCGAATTCTATCTGACGGATATCATTGCCATGGCCGCTGAAGCCGGCGGCGTGCATACCGTTCAGCCCGGGCAAGCTTTTGAAGTGGAAGGTATCAATAGCCGCCGACAACTGGCAACGCTGGAGCGACTTTATCAGCAATGCCGCGCCGAGTGGTTGCAGGATGGAGGCGTCACCCTGGCGGATCCCGCCCGCTTTGACCTGCGCGGTGAGCTGGCCTGTGGCAGGGATGGTTTTTTCGATATCAACGTGGTTATCGAAGGCTCCGTGACTCTGGGTGAGAATGTGCATCTTGAGCAGAACGTGCTACTAAGAGACTGCTATATCGGCGATAACTGCAGGATCAAGGCAAATTCCGTCATTGAAGGCGCGCGCCTGGAAGCCGGCTGCGAGGTCGGGCCCTTTGCCCGCCTGCGTCCCGGTACCCATCTGCGGGAAAACGCCTTCATCGGCAATTTTGTCGAAACCAAGAAGATCGACATGGGGCGCGGTTCCAAGGCCAGCCACCTGGCCTATCTGGGTGATGCGGAAATCGGCGAGCGGGTCAATATCGGCGCCGGCACCATTACCTGCAATTATGACGGCGCCAACAAGCACAAGACGGTCATTGGCGACGAAGTGTTCATCGGTTCGGACTCCCAGTTGGTGGCGCCGGTCCGCATCGGCAAGGGCGCGACCATAGGCGCGGGAACCACGGTGACGGCGGATGTCAAAGAGGAACAACTGTGCATCAGTCGCGTCAAACAGAAACAAATCGACGGCTGGCAACGGCCGAAAAAACAAAAATCCTGACAGGGGGATCGCCTGCATGTGTGGCATTGTCGGCGCAGTAGCGCAACGGGACGTCTCGGAAATTCTGCTGGAGGGCCTGCGGCGCCTCGAATACCGGGGCTATGATTCCGCGGGTCTTGCGGTGATTGAGGATGGCGAGATCAAACGCCTGCGGCGGCTGGGCAAGGTTCAGGAGTTGGCCGATGCCCAGGAATTGACCCCGGTCACCGGCACGACCGGTATCGCCCATACCCGCTGGGCCACCCACGGCGAGCCCTCCGAGCGCAATGCCCATCCTCACATGTCGAGCGCTGACATTGCCGTGGTTCACAACGGCATTATCGAGAACCACGACGAGCTACGGACCCGGTTAAAAGCAGCCGGTTATCGCTTCGAGTCGGATACCGACACCGAAGTGATCGCTCACTTGCTCCATCAGGAGTTCGAGAAGTGCGGCTCCTTGCTGGCAGCGATCCGAAGCGCCGCCAGTCAATTGCGCGGCGCCTATGGTGCGGTTGCCATGGATCGTCGGGATCCTTCCCGGCTGGTCGTGGCCCGATCCGGCAGCCCTTTAGTGGTCGGCAAAGGCATCGGCGAGTATTTCGTTGCCTCGGATCAGCTGGCGCTGTTGCCGGTGACCCGGGAATTCCTGTTTCTCGAAGAAGGCGAAGTCGCCGAGGTTACGCGCGACGGCGTCACCATACTGGATCCGGATGGCAAGGAGCTGCAACGGGATTTCAAGGTCACCGAAATCAGCCACGATGCCGGTGACAAGGGGCCCTATCGCCACTTCATGCTGAAAGAGATTTTTGAGCAGCCACGGGCGGTGAGTGAGACTCTGGAAGGCCGAATCCACGGCAAGTCGGTGCTGGTAGAGTCTATCGGCGCGGGCGCCGAAGAACTGCTGGAGAAGGTCAAGGCCGTACAGATCATCGCCTGCGGTACCAGCTTTCATGCGGGTCTGGTGGCCAAGTACTGGTTCGAGCAGATGTTGGGCCTGCCTTGTCAGGTGGATATTGCTTCAGAATTCCGTTACCGCAAACCGGTGGTTCTGGAAAACTCCCTGTTTGTCACCATCTCCCAGTCCGGCGAGACCGCGGACACCCTGGCGGCGCTGCGGTTGGCGAAGCAGCTCGGTTTCAGCGCCTCCCTGACCATCTGTAATGTGCCCGGCTCCTCCATGGTCCGGGAATCGGATCTGGCATTCATGACCCGTGCCGGTGCCGAGATCGGCGTGGCCTCCACGAAAGCCTTTACCGCGCAGCTGACCGCACTGTTGTTGCTGGTGGCGGCGGTGGGGAAATCCGCGGGCATTCTGGGCACGCGCGAGCAGGCGGAGATTGTCGAGGCACTGCAGGAATTGCCCGGCGATCTCAATGAAGCCCTCCAGTTGTCGGACACCATCAGGGATTTGGCGGAAGATTTTGCCGACAAGCATCACAGTCTGTTCCTGGGCCGCGGCGTGCAGTATCCGATTGCCCTGGAAGGCGCCTTGAAACTCAAGGAAATCTCCTACATACACGCCGAGGGTTATGCCGCCGGCGAACTCAAGCACGGCCCCCTGGCGCTGATCGATAACGAGATGCCCGTGGTGGTGGTCGCCCCAAATGATGACCTGCTGGAAAAACTGAAATCCAATATGGAAGTGGTACGGGCGCGGGGCGGACTGCTATACGTATTCGCGGATCAGTCAGCTAATATTCAGGAAGAGCCCGGTATAAAGGTCATACCCGTTCACAGCCCCAACGGCCTGGTCGCGCCGCTGGTCTACACGATCCCCTTACAGTTATTGTCGTATTATGTTGCAGTAATCAAGGGGACAGATGTGGACCAACCGCGTAATCTGGCCAAGTCCGTAACCGTAGAATAATCGATTTTTCAGGAGCCAAGTTCATGCGAAAGACATTCAAATACCTGTTGCTGCTGCCCGTGATGGCCTTTGCCGGATGGCAAGCGGTCAATGCTGCCGAGGAGCCGGTCAAGGGCGAGCACTATCAGGCTATCGACGGAGCCAAGGGTATTGGCAAACCGCAGGTCCTGGAGTTTTTCTCCTATCGCTGCCCCCATTGCTACACCATGGAAAACTTTCTCCATGGCTGGCTCGAGCGCAAGCCGGAAGATATCGAGTTCGCCCGGGTGCCGGTGCCGGACAGCCCGGTGTTCATGCGCGCTTATTACACCGCGGAATTGCTCGGCGTTATCGACCAGGTGCATCCGCTGATTTTTGACGCCATTCACGGCAAAAAGCAGGTGATCCGCAACAAGGACCAAATCCGTGCGATTTTTGAACAGGGCGGCGTATCCGGTGACGAGTTCGATGGCGCCTACAACTCCTTCGCCGTGGATGGAAAAGTGCGGCTGGCCGAGCAGATGGCCCGCAAGTTCAAAATCACCTCCTGGCCGACTTTCGTGGTGAACCAGAAGTACATGACCGGCGGTCACCTGGCAAAATCCTATCCGATGCTGGAAAAAATCCTCTCCGAGGTGCCTCTGCAGGATTAGGACCAGCTCCCGGATTTTGAGAAAAAGCGCTATTTCGGCGCTTTTTTTTTCTGCCCGGCTGTATTTATAGCAGCCCGTGAAACTGCGCAAAATTCACGCCCAATGGGCTTCCGGTTTGGAGTAGACTCGACAGGAATTGATGTGCAACAAGCCGCGGGCCGGAAGCTTCAACGACCCACCCGGCCTCTGTGGCAAGGAGTAATTCCCGCAGATGAACCTGATCCTCATGATGCTTGGCAGGATAACAGGGACCGCCCTGAATCTGGCACTGGCCTCGGGCGCGCTCCTGTTGGTGGCCGCCTGTGGTGGCGGCGGTGGCGGTGGCAGCGATCCGGCACCGCCGGTAGACACCAAGGCCGCAACGGTCGAGGAAGCGATGGCCGACGGGGTTCGCGACGGACTGGACGGGATATTTGTCTACATTGATCCGGGCATGGCAGCGCCGCGCCAGCTGGCGGACGGAGTCCAGGATCGGAGTATTCAGCAAGCCGCCAATCCCGATGCCCTGTTCAAGATTGCCAGTATCAGCAAGATGTTTATCGCGGCCGCGGCAACGCAAATGACTGCGGACGGGACCTTGACGCTGAACGACAGCCTGACTGACTGGCTGCCGGATCTTGCGCCGAGAATAGAGAATGCCGATGCGATTACCGTGAGGTTGCTACTCCTGCATCGAAGCGGCGTGCCGGACTTTGACTCCCAGGCCGGTTTCAGCTGGAACAATGCTCATACAGATATCGACGAGACATTGGCCTATGCACTGGATCTGCCGGCAGATTTTGCGCCGGGACTGCAGTACGAATATTCCAATACCAATTATCTGTTGCTCGGCAAAATCATGGACGCCGCGCTCGGCTACAGCCATCGCCAATATATTCAGAACCACATACTCACGCCACTGGAAATGACCGATACCTACGCTCTGTTATCCGAGGTCAATCCCGACATCCTGGCCAAGGGCTACTGGGACAATGTTCCGACCGCCGGCCGTGACTACGTCATCCCCGGCGGCTCCATGATTTCGACGACCCGGGATGTGGCGGTTTTTATCCGCGCTCTTGCTGAAGGAAGCCTCCTGACCCCGGCAGCCCGGTCTCATTATCAGTCCCTGTTCAGCGGCTTCGGCCATTCAGGATGGTTGCCTGGCTATCAGAGTCGTGCCAACTATTATGCGGACATCGATACGGTGCTGATCCAGTATGTCAATACAACCGGCGGTAGCAGCGAGGCAGTGGCGGGCCGGGTCCACAGCGAGATCCTTGGCATACTGCGGGAAAACCCGTAAGGATTTTTTCCGCGGACCTGCAGCGTTACCGATCTCGTTCCCCATCGCGTGGCCGCGTCTGTCCGGCGGAACCGGGTCAGATGCCTCATTAAGTTGCCAGTCTCGCCACTTGAGGCGGCCTGAGCGCGACACCAGTCGTCAGTTCCCGGGCCACAGGCCTGTGGCACCAAATTTGCAGCGTTAAGTGAAGCGAAAGCAAGCGAATGCTAATCAGTAATTTTTAATACTTCAATCTCAGGAGATGGCCATGAAGAAACTCGGAATAGCCGCGGCGATTTGCGCAAGCTTGTCAGTCGCGGGTGTGCAGGCCAAAGAGGTCAATTGCGACGTGACGATCAACTATGCGTTGAAAATGGACCGTAACGATATCCGTCTGTTTGACGATAATCGTGAAGTCGTGAAAATCGACGGCGGCGAGCAGCTCTATATCGGTGATCGGCGTCAGACGCTCGACGACGATCAACAGGCGCTGGTGTCAGAATACGCCGCCCGGATCCGTAAATTGGCGCCCATCGCGGCACGTACGGCACGGGAAGCGACCACCCTCGGCCTGGAGGCCGCCGAAGAGACGCTGGTCGCCCTGCTTGGGCCGGACAACCGCGTCAACGAAGAGACCATGAGCAAGCTACGACAAATTAGCCAGGAGATCCGCCAGCATTTGCGGGAAGACGACCTGGATTGGCCACGTCTTGAACGGGAACTCGAAGATGGCCAGATGGGCCACGAACTGGAAAGCCTGGTGGCTCGTGTGATTGCCAGCGCGACGGCCAGCATTACCGGAGAAATGGTTAGCGCGGCGATTCGCGGTGACAAGGGCCGGTTGAGTGAGCTGGAAGCCCGGCTGGAGTCGTTGGACGAGAGCCTGGGTGATGCCTTCGAGTCCCGCGCCGAGCAACTGGGGGAACAGGCAGAGTATTTGTGCGACGAAGCAAAGTCCCTGGATGCGCTGGAAGCGCGTCTGGTGACGGGCGTCAAGGCAATGGCCCCCTATGAACTCCTGACCCTGAAAACCGAGGACTGAACAGTAAAAAAACGGCGGCCAGTGGCCGCCGTTGTTCAGTGCCGGTATCTGGCCTCAGGTGCGCTGTGATTCCACCCAGGCCTCGATCTTGTCTTCCAGGATATCGAGAGGCAGAGCGCCATCCTTGAGGATCTGCCAGTGGAATTCCCGGACATCGAACGCCGAGCCGAGACGATGTTCGGCATAATCGCGCAGCTCCCGGATTTTCAGTTGGCCTATCTTGTAGGCCAGCGCCTGGCTCGGGATTGCCATGAACCGCTCGGCCTCGGAAACTGCACGGGCTTCCGCGACGGGCGCATTGGCGTACATGTAGTCGAGCACTTGCTGTCGGGTCCAGCCCTTGGCATGGATACCGGTATCGACTACCAGGCGAATGGCGCGCCAGAGTTCTGCGGTCAGGGCGCCGAAGTACTGATAGGGGTCGGTGTAGACGCCCAGTTCCTTGCCCAATGATTCGGCATAAAGCCCCCAGCCTTCCACGTAGGCGGTGTTGCCGCCATAGAGCCGGAATTTCGGCAGGCCGTCCAGTTCCTGCTGGATGGAAATCTGGAAGTGGTGGCCGGGTGCGGCTTCGTGCAGATACAGGGACTCCACCGCCCAGCTTGGACGGGCGCTCAGATCATAGGTGTTGACGTAGAAAATGCCGGGGCGTGAACCGTCGGCAGGCGCCCGCTGATAAGAGGCGCCGGAGGCGGATTTCTCCCGGAACGGTTCGACGGGTCGAATTTCGAAAGCTGCCTTCGGGAACACCTTGAACAGTTTCGGCGTCAATTCATCGACGGTTTCCCTCAGGTTTTCGTAGGCAGCCAGCAACTCTTCCTGGCTACCGTAGATGAACTGCGGATCGGTTTTGGTGTACTCGAAGAACTCCTTGAGGCTGCCTTCATACTGGACCTGCAGCATCACCCGGCGCATGTCGCCGTGGATGCGCGATACTTCCCGCAAGCCAATATTGTGGATCTGATCCGGCGTAAGATTGGTACTGGTGGTGGATTTGACCAGGAATTCATACCAGTCATCGCCGTTCGGCAGGGCGCCGAGGCCGACAGTATCCCGGGCGGCCGCCATGTAGTCGTTGGCAATGAAATCATGCAACCGGGTATAGCCGGGAACAATCGTGTCATTGATGGCGGCTTTGTAGGCTTTCGTCAGGCGAGCCTTGTCCTGTTCAGAAAAATCTTCCGGCATGTTGGTAACCGGTTTGAAAAAGATGCTTTCCTCGACGTCGGAAACCATGTGCGCCTGCAACTGGGGCAACACCCGCTCCATCAACACCTTCGGCTGGACGATGCCTTTTTCCATACCTTCGCGCATGTTGATAATAATTTGATCGGTAATCGTGTTGAAATCCTCGATCCGGCTCAGCCAGTTGTCATAGTCCTGAACCGTGTTGAAAGGCTGGGCACT
>JASBTO010000100.1 GCA_030148365.1 Kangiellaceae bacterium | reverse complement strand
AGTTGCAATTCGTGCCGATGCTGGTCATTACGCCGCTGACTTTTCTGGGCGGCGCGTTTTATTCCATTGATATGTTGCCGCCGATCTGGCGCTCCGTCAGTTTGTTCAATCCGGTGGTGTATCTGATCAGTGGTTTCCGTTGGAGTTTCTACGGGCACGGCGATGTCAGTGTCGTGATCAGTCTGGCCATGACACTTGGATTTCTGGTGATTTGCATCGGCCTGATCTGGTGGATTTTCAGAACCGGCTACCGTTTAAAAAGCTGACCAAACCACTGATTTTGCAAATGGAATTCCACTGTGGTCTTGCAAAACCCGGGAGGCTCCGGTTTAATGGCAAAATAAGAAAAATAGTCTGCGTGTCATTTATGTTGTTTCTCGCTACTTCAACGATGGAGGCAGCCGGACAGGAAAAGCAGGGCAAGCAGAACAATAACAACAACAGTATTTTCGTCGCGAACGGGTAAGGCACTTGCACTGCCCGGAATAAAGAAAAAGGGATACACAGAGCGTGTCGATGCGTCCGCGATTTCGGGCGATTTAAATGCTGCCGCGTTTAAAACACAGAAAAGCCGGCAGTATGCGGGGGAGCTGAATAATGGCTACGACCATCACGCAAGTCTTATGGCGTCGACTGACGGCACTTTGCATTCTGGTGTGCTCGATGATTGCCGGTCCGGCAGAAGCATCCGATGGCAGGAATTCCCTGACCCCGGCGCACTGTTATGAAAGTCAGGGAAAGACCAGTCTCGCGGAAGTCCGTGCGCTGGGCGAATCGGCATGGCGGGATTGTCGCATAAACGGAAGTGGCGTCAGCCAGGGCTTCAGCGACCAGACCTCCTGGTTTATCTATCGTCTCCCCGATACCCGTACTTTTGAAGGCGACTACTGGTTTCACATTGATTATCCCCTGCTGGATTTTATCGATGTTTATTTTATCCGGGACGGTGAACTCGTCCGTCAGCACAGCCTCGGCGATCAACTGGCCTTCACGGTACGACCGATCAGGCATCGCGGCTTTCTGATGCCTTTTGATACCCGTGCAGGAATCGATTCTGTCTATGTGAGGGTCAAGACCAGCAGCGCTGTGCAGTTTGATGCCAACCTGTGGCCAGCGGCTGAATTTCTCGAGCACGATCAAGGCATCATTTTGCTGTTCGGATTGTGCTACGGAATCTTGCTGATCATGGCTATCTACAACATGTTCGTGTACTGGACCACCCGGGAAGTTACCTATCTGTACTACGTGGGCTGCGTATTCAGTTTGTTGTTGTTCATGGTCGCCATCAATGGCTTCGGGTATCAGTTTTTGTGGGGCGCATGGCCGGGTCTGAATGATCGCGTCGTTGCCCTGGGTATCAGCCTGGCCATTTTTTTCAGCACCATCTTCCTGCGTGATTTTCTCAGAATAAACCCGCTGACCCACCCGGCACTTGGACGGGTTGTCCAGGCTTGTTGTCTGCTTGGCTTGGGTCTGATTGGCGTGTCTCTTTTTGCGGACTATGGCGACATTATTAAGCCGCTGATTACCGCGACTGTTTTGTGTTGCTTGTTGGGGTTCGGCGTCGGCCTGTATCGGTGGTGGGAAGGTTATACCGTCGCCAAATATTATATGGGTGCCTGGAGTTTCTATTTCTTCGGCGGATTCGTGATGGGCTGTAGCAAGATGGACTGGATCCCTCACAACCTGTTCACCGAGTACGCAATTCAGTTCGGCGCAGTTGCCGAGGTCATTTTATTGTCACTGGCGCTCGCGGTGCGGCTGAATCATGAACGCCACATGCGGTTCCACGCACAGCGGGAAGCCCTGAAAATACAACTGGATTCGAACGAGAAACTGGAGCGGCGGGTTCGCGACCGCACCCGGGCTCTGGAAAAAGCCAATCGGAAATTGGCGCTGCTCAGCAACACCGACAGCCTGACCGGGCTGAAAAACCGGCGGGCTCTTAACGATAGTCTGAAAGCCGAATACCGCCGTGGTTCACGTTGTCAGCGGCCCCTCGCGGTGATTTTGCTGGATATTGACCATTTCAAACAGTTCAATGATCGCTTCGGCCATCAAGTCGGCGATCAGTGTCTGATCGCGGTTGCGCGCCGGATTGAGGAATGTCTTAAACGGCCGGCGGATTTTGTCGCCCGTTTTGGCGGTGAAGAATTCTGTGTGGTGTTGCCCGGTACGCCCTTCGCGGGCGCCAAAGCCATGGCGGAAAGTATCCGGCATGCCATTGCTACCTTGCCATTCCGCGTAGACGGAGAGGCGGCAAGAGTGACCGTCAGTCTTGGTCTCTTCGCCGGGATCCCGCAAGCGATTGAGGAGAATAACGACTACCTGTCCAGGGCCGATCAGGCGCTTTACGACGCCAAGAATCAGGGTAGAAACAGTGTGGCCTGCTACAGTTCCGGAGGCAGTCAGCGGCGGGCGACCGCAGCTGACCCCGCACCGGAAAGTAACGGGATAAAAGAGTAATTCTTCTGCTCCTCCCGCCTACAATGCGGCAAAAACCCGTTCAGCGGCAGCCAGTGTCATTGCCAGTTCCTGTTCTCCGTGGCAAGTGGATACGAAGCCCGCTTCGAAGGCGGAAGGCGCGAAATAAATGCCTTCATCAAGCATGGCGTGGAAGAAGCGATTGAATCGTTCCAGATTGCAGGCCGCCGCCTGACGGTAGTTGGTCACCGGGCTCTCATCGCTGAAAAACAACCCGAACATCGCGCCGGCATGATTGGTGGTAAAGGGCACCGAGTTCTGATCGGCCAGTTGCTGCAGTCCACGGGTCAGTTGTGCGGCATAGTCGAACAGCGGTTGATAGAAGCCCGGAACACTGAGCGCCGCAAGGGCGGCAAGGCCGGCTGCCATGGCGACGGGGTTTCCGGACAGGGTGCCGGCCTGGTAAACAGGTCCATCCGGGGCAAGGTGCGACATGACGTCGCGGCGACCGCCGAAGGCGCCAACCGGCATGCCGCCGCCGATGACCTTGCCGAGAGTGGTGAGATCGGGGCTGACGCCGTAGAACTCCTGGGCGCAGCCCGTGCCGAACCGGAAGCCGGTCATGACCTCGTCGAAGATCAGGAGAGCACCGTGTTCATCGCAGATCTCCCGAAGGCCTTGCAGAAAGCCCGGGAGCGGCGGAATACAATTCATATTGCCGGCCACCGGCTCGACAATGATGCAGGCAATGTCTTCGCCATATTCGGCAAACAGTTGCCTGACCGAGTCCAGATCATTGAAATCGGCCGTCAGGGTATGGCGGGCAAAATCCGCGGGCACGCCCGGGGAAGTGGGCTCGCCCAGCGTCAGGGCGCCGGAGCCGGCCTTGACCAGCAGACAATCAGCGTGGCCGTGGTAACAGCCTTCGAATTTGACAATTTTGTCCCGGCCGGCAAAACCCCGCGCCAGGCGAATGGCACTCATGGTGGCTTCGGTGCCCGAATTGACCATCCGCACGAGTTCGATCGAAGGCACCAACTCTGAAACTTTTTCCGCCATTCTGGCTTCGATTTCCGTCGGTGCACCGAAACTCAGCCCCCGCTGCGTTGCCTCGATAACCGCCTCCCGGATCCGGGCATCGTTGTGACCGAGGATCATGGGGCCCCAGGAGCCGACATAGTCCAGGTAGCGGCGTCCGTCAGAGGAGGTGAAATAAGCACCGTCGGCATGGTCGACAAACACCGGCGTTCCGCCAACGCCCTTGAAGGCGCGTACCGGGGAGTTGACGCCGCCGGGAATGGTCTTCCGGGCGCGGGCGAACAGATCAGATGAAGATGTCATAAGGTATCCGGTTAACGTTGAGGGGTGTACCAGTGCAGATCCCGGGCGTGTTTGTTGATGTCTTTTTCAATGTCCAGCACCAGCGCGAAGAGCGCCATGCGCACGAGCACGCCATTGTCAGCCTGTCGGAAGATGGCAAGGTTGGGATTGTCGTTCAGGTCATTATCGAGTTCGTTTGCATCGGCTCGTGAATCCCGGGGCAGCGGGTGCAGCAGGACGGTATCCGGATGGCATAAACGGTTATACAGGGACTGATTTATCCGGAAGGCGCCCCGATAGCGACGGGCTTCCTCCGGATCGGCAAATCGCTCTTCCTGCAGCCGGGTCTGGTAGACGATATCCACTTCCCGGAGTCCTTCATCCATTGCCGAGGTCGTGTGAACCGAAAGCCCGGCCTCGCGGGCATTTTCCAGCAGGCGCTCGGGCATTTGCAGAGCGTCCGGTGCTATCAGGGTGAGTTTTACATTCTTGTAGAGTTGCAGTAGCCGACACAGGGAATGAACCGTGCGGCCGTGTTTGAGATCGCCGACCATGGCGATGCGCAAGCCGGCCAGTTCGCGTCCCTTGCCCGCCAGCTCCGAACGAATGGTGTAAAGATCCAGCAGAGCCTGGGTAGGGTGTTCATTGGCGCCATCGCCACCATTGAGGACCGGCACCCGGCTGGCGGCGGCGAATTCCGCTACCGAGCCGGCTTGTGGGTGGCGCATCACAATGATGTCGCTGTAACCGGACAAGACTTTGGCCGTATCATGCAGGGACTCTCCCTTGGACAGGGATGACGAGTCCATGCCCACGGTTTCCCGCACCTGACCCCCGAGCAGATTGAAGGCACTGCCGAAACTCACCCGAGTGCGGGTGCTGGGTTCGAAAAACATGTTGCCGAGGATGGCTCCTTCAAGGACCCGGGTAATGCGCTGGCGTCTGGCATAGGGGATCATCTGATCGGCGACGTCGAAGACCCGGGTAACGGCGTCGCGGTCAAACTGGTCGATGGAAATGATGTGCTGGCCGGGAAAATTCATATCGGACTGATTGCGCTGACGTCACTCTGTAGTCTGCCGGAATGGCGGCAATTCTAGCAAAGTTGCGTTCCCGGTGCCGTATTTTTCTGAGCCCGATTCCAGTACAATAGCGCCGCGAATTCAGTTATTTGCGAGGAGTTTATGCAACAAACCCAGACCCGGGAGCAACCCTTCCGTAAATTCATGTGCCTGGTGTGTGGTTTTATCTACGATGAAGCAGAGGGCTGGCCGGAAGACGGCATTGAGCCCGGCACCCGGTGGCAGGATGTCCCTGAAACCTGGTACTGCCCGGATTGCGGAGTAGGCAAAGAAGATTTTGAAATGGTCGAAGTCGATTAGAAAGCTTTCCTGCAGCCACCGGCCGGTGGCTGCATCCAATGGTTTGCCAACCCCGGGAAAAAGTCGGGAATAAAACTTCCCCTGGTCCGTTAAGGGTATACCGGGCCGGATAATGCCGGACCCGGCCCGGATTAAGGAGGCAAGGTGTCAGAGGAACTGGTGGTACTCGGCAAGCGGGCCTATGTCATGGCCCTGCAAATGCTGGGTCGCGAAGCTGATGCACTGGATGTCGTCCAGGAGGGCATTGTACAGGCCTTGAGTCATGACAGTGCCCCTGCCGCCGGCGAGCCCGGACGCAGCGCATGGTTTTTCAAAGTCGTGCGCAACCGCGCCCTGGATCGTTTGCGACACCGGAGCCGTTTCCCGGAAGATTCCCTGGAAAGCGTGCCCCCTTTGAGCGACGAGCCGGATCCGGCACAGTCCCTGGAGCAGGCTCGTAATATTGCCCGGGTTCGCGGGGCGCTGGCCCGGCTGCCATTGGCGCAGCGGGAATTGATTATGTTGCGGGATTACCACAACTTCAGTTACGCGCAAATTGCCCGGATTCTGGAGATTGCGCCCGGTACGGTCATGTCCCGAATCCACCGTGCACGCATGGCCCTGCGGGAGATTCTGGTCCTGCCCGCCCCTGCAGCCGCCGGCAAACTGAATGGCGAAGTGGAGAATACTGATGGCTGAGTGTGAGCATGTCCGGAAACTGATTTCCGGTTACCTGGACGACGAACTGACCCAACAGGAGCAGCAGCAATTGCTGCGTCACCTGGAAAGCTGCGAAGCCTGTGCCCGAATCCGGAATGAACTCAGACAGGTCCAGCAGGACATAGGCCAGTTACGCTACCCCGAACCGGAAACGGAGCAACTGGCTCGCATCATGCAGGATCCGGGCGCGGCATGGCTGCGCGGATTCGGGTGGCTGGCTCTGATTGCCGGGGCAGCATTCCTGGCGGTTGTCTGGCTTGTGGTCGTGCTGGTCGAAGCCGACACACCCTGGTTCATGAAAGTCATCCTTGTCCTGATGGGCGCGGGTGGTGCGGCACTGTTGTTTTCGGTGCTGAGGCAACGACTGATTGACCGCAAGAGCGACAAATACCGGAGGGTACAACTATGAAAGAAGTGAAAATATTCACCATTGAGCAACTGCCGGAAGGCGACATTGAGCGTGTGGTAGGCATTGTCAGGGGCAATGCCGTGCGGGCCCGGCATTTGGGGCGGGACATACTTGCCTCGTTGCGGAATATTGTCGGTGGCGAGATCCACGAATATACCAAGCTGCTGGCGGAAAGCCGCGAGCAGGCCATTGACCGGATGATGGCCGAGGCCCGGAGCTATGGCGCCAATGCCGTGATCGGTGTTCGTTTTACAACCTCGATGGTAGCGCCCAACGCTGCTGAACTACTGGCTTTCGGAACGGCCGTCGTGCTGAGAGAACAAGCCCCGGACTGAGCAGCAGGAAAAGTCAGCCAGACTGAACCAAAGCTGTGCAGGGACAGGTGCGCTCGACTGGTTGCAAGTGGCCGGCGGTCACCGCCCCGGCTTAAAAAGGTTTGACCACGGCGAGAATGATAATGCCAACCAGAGGGAGCACCGGTACTTCATTGAGGATCCGGTAGAATCTTTCTGAATGTCGGCTGTCATCCCGGTCAAAATCCCGGACCAGACGGCCACAGTAAAAATGGAAGACGATCAGCAGCACTACCAGGGCCAGCTTGGCATGGAACCAGTGGCTGACCCGGAACCAGTCCCAACCATAGAGACCGACCAGCCAGACACCGAGGGCAACGGTGACCACCATGCCGGGGGTGGTAATGGCGCGATAGAGTTTTCGCTCCATGGTTTTGAAGCGGGCATTGTTGTCGGGGTCGGTTACCTGGGTGTGATAGACGAACAGGCGGGGCAAATAGAAGAGCCCCGCAAACCAGGTCACCATGGCGATGAGATGAAATGCCTTAATCCAGAGCATGGCTATTTGGAAACCGTGTAGTGAGCATTGATCATTTCCCGGGTAATAACGCCATAGATCCGGGGCTGGCCCGTGGGCAGGGTCCGGTAAACATAGGCGGCTGAAGTATTCTTGCTTTGCATGGCATTGAGGGCTTCCTCGAGGGTCGCCTGCAAAATTACGGAAGTCAGTTCCAGACGCTGCGCAGGCATGGCGATCAGGTCGAGATCCTCCACTTCCCCGTCAGTCTCCGGCGCGACTTCTTCACTGCTTTCTTGCTCTTCAGTGGTCTCTGACTCGGCCATGTAGCGGGCCAGATCGGAAGCCTCCATCAGGGCCTTGATACCTTCTTCCTCTTCGATGAGGATCCAGCGGGGAGCCTTTTCCAGTTCTTCCCTGGCGGCTTCGCGGCTCAGGTATCTGGGCAGGGTCGCGACCTTGCGCTCCATGACCCCGGCGACACCGACACGCCTGAGGATTTGGGTAAGCGGGCTGACTGACAGATCCAGGCCCCGGGCTCGCATCTGACTCTGGAAAATGGACGGCAGCTTGAACACCTGGCTGACCACCAGAGTGGCGACAATGACGGCCAGCATGCCCGGAAAAATGACATTGGGATTGTTGGTCAACTCGAGCAGGGCCATCAGCGCGGCGAGGGGCGCCTGCAGCACCGCCCCCATCATGGTGGCCATGCCAATCATGGCATAAAAGCCTTCGTAGCTTGCGTAGTCGGGCGCCGCCATGGCACCCAGCACACCCATGGTCCCACCAAAGGTAGCGCCGATAAAGATGGACGGGCCAATGGTTCCCCCGGGCAGGGACAGTCCGGAACAGACGATGGTCGCAGCCAGCTTGCCGAGCACGCAGAGGCCGAGAACCTTCAGAGCGAGATTACCCTCCAGAGCATCGTTGACCGTGTCGTAACCGATACCCATGACTTCCGGCACTATAAACGACAGCAGGCCGACAAAGGTTCCGGCCATGGTGGTTTTCACCCAGATCGACCACTTGGCAGAAGCTTCGGTGACCTTGCGGGTGCCGACGATGAACACCGACGCGATACAGCCGGCCAGCAGTCCCATCAAAATGAAGTAGGGCATCTCCCAAAGTGACTGGATATTGTAATGGGGAACATTGAAGGAGTGCTCGGCGCCGAAAAAGACCCGGCTGACCAGCGCCGCTGACACCGACGAGAGGATCACCGGCACGAAACTCGCCGTGGTGTATTCCATGACCACCACTTCCATGGCGAAAATTACACCTGCCAGCGGTGTATTGAAGCTCGCCGAGATCGCCGCCGCTGCGCCACAAGCCACCAGCACGCGAATACTGTTATTGGGCAATCGCATTTTCTGGCCCAACAGACTGCCACTGGCGGAGCCGAGATGGATACCCGGACCTTCGCGGCCGACGGACTGGCCCGAGGCGATGGTCAGGCCGCCGAGCAGAAACTGCACGACGGCATTTTTCCAGGACATGTAACCCTGATGATAGGCCAGCCGCTCGAGAACATGGGAGACCCCGACCTGACGGGTCTGTTTTTGCAGTTGCTGGAGCAACAAACCGACCACGAGTCCGCCGACCATCGGCAGGACCATGCGGATATGCCAGTCCATGGTTTCAAAATCACTGGCACCTTTGTGATCGGTGTGCCAGAGTACGATGCCGCTTTCGATGAACAGCCGGAACAGAACAATCGCCAGACCGGCGAGCAGGCCGCACAGCAGGCCCATAATCGCCATGAGATAAAGTGCGTCGAAGCCGCCCAGCCGCAGGCGCAGGCGGTCAATCGGCGTCATCAGGCCAACCCGTTGTGAACCAGTGGTTTTTAACGCAGGTCATTTTGTGGCTACAATAAGTCTCCGTGTGGCTGAATTCGGATACGCCGCGGTTTGGGGAATGAATGAGAGCTGGCCTGGTGATTCAGGCGTTGCCTGATTAAGGTTACCATGATAAGAAATCCCGGCCGTTACCACAATGCGAGATTGACTTAACTGTCTGATTTTTATGAAACCCGATTACGTGATTTCAAAAAGGCGGACCCCGGGATGGTACTGGGGGATCCTGCTGACGACTCTGGCATTTGCCACGATCGCCTTTATCAGCGGCTACTTGCTGCGCATGTATCAGTCGGACGCTGGTTACGCGACCGAGCAGGAGAACAGCAAGCTGGAACAGCAGCTGGCCAAAGCCGGTGAACGGATCCAGCATCTGCAACAGACCCTGAATATCGAGGTAGCAACCGCGGCGGCCTCCAGGCAGGAAATGGTACATCTGCAAAAGAAAATGCGCGAAATCGAAAAGGAACTGGTGTTTTATCGCAGTGTTCTGGCTCCGGAGCAATCCGTCAAGGGACTGCAGATCGGCGCGCTCAAACTGACGCCGACCGACGTGCGCCATTATCAATTCAGTCTGTTGTTGTATCAGGCGCGGGATCAGAGCAGAAGGGTGTCTGGCAAGGTGTCGTTGCTGCTGATCGGAGAAGAAAACGGTGAAACCGTGCAAAGGGATTTTGCCAATCTGGGTGCGCTTTCTGAGAAGAATGCCCAGTTTCAATTCAAATATCTTGAGAAGATCGAAGGCACGCTGGAATTACCGGAAGGGTTTCGACCGACCGGAGTCCGGGTGATTGCCGCAACCAAAGGCAGAAATGCCGAAACAATTTCCCAGGATTTTCCCTGGCCAAGCGAGGTGGAGAATAAAGATGTGGGGCAAAAAAGCAAAACGTGATCCCAGCAAGGTGGATACCCTGATTGCCAGGGGCACCGCGATAACGGGCGATATGGAATTTACCGGCGTACTCTACGTCGACGGAACCATCAACGGCGATATCAGCGCCGAATCCGACAGCGAGTCTTTCCTGACGGTCGGGCTGAATGGCAAAATCGTTGGTGAGGTGAGCGTACCCAACGTCGTCATTTACGGCCAGATCCAGGGGGACACGCACGTCAGCGAAAAAGTGGAGCTCAAGGCGGGCGGCAAGGTCCAGGGTGATCTGTATTACCGGGTTATGGAAATGAACGCGGGTGCCGAGGTGAACGGCAAAATGGTCAGCGTCGCTGAACCGCTGGCTCTGGGACACGCGCCAACGGAAGAAAATCCGGCAGATCTGGATATGGACGGCGTCGAAGCCGCTCAGGCCTGACATCGCCGAGGGGAGCTTGCTTGTATTGCTTGTATCGAACCCCTATTACATAATAAGCGCCCTTGCGGCGGCTCAGGTGCCGGCCGGCAAGGCTTTGGATTGGTAATTTCGGAGTCGATTTATGAGCACAACCGAGGCTGGCACCGCGTCCGCCATCAGTATCACCCCGGCAGCTTCCCTGAAGGTCAAAAACCTGATTGATGAAGAGGGCAACCCGGAACTCAAACTCAGGGTGTTCGTCACCGGCGGCGGCTGTTCAGGATTCCAGTACGGTTTTTCTTTCGACGAAAAACGTAACGATGATGACTTCGAGTTGCAGCAGGACGGCGTGGCCTTTCTGGTTGATCCCATGAGCTTCCAGTATCTGATGGGCTCGCAGATCGATTATTCCGAAGGTCTGGCCGGGGCGCAGTTCAAAATCATCAATCCGAACGCCGAAACCACCTGCAGTTGCGGGTCTTCCTTCTCGGTCTGACGGATCTGCAGACATGAAAAAGGGCGGAATTTCCGCCCTTTTTTGTGCTTGCCGGTTCTGTTTACGGCTGTCCGCTGGCCACCGTCAGGGGCGCAGACCTGAGATTGAGGACCGAGATTTCCGGCGGTACCCGGAATCTGGCGCCGATGACGCTGGTGCCGAGGCCGGTGCTCACGTACATCTGGCGACCGTCTTCGTTGAAATGGCCGGCATTATAAATGCTGCCTTGTGGCGCGTACTGGACCGGACTGCCGATGACGGGCAGATGGATCTGGCCGCCGTGAGTGTGACCGGCAACGGTCAGAGCTACGCTGGCGGGGATGTCGTCGAACACGTCCGGATTGTGGGTAAATACCAGAGTCGGCGCGCCTTCCGGGATGCCGGCAAGGGCCTGGTCGACATCGGCCGCGCCTTCCCACAAATCGCTGACACCGGCCAGCCAGAAGCTGCAGTCGCCGGCAGTGACTTGTTGGTTCCTGTCTTCCAGAACCGTAATTCCTGCAGTTTCAAGAGCGTCGATCACCCGGGTCGCATCGAGCCACCAGTCATGATTACCCAAAACGGCATAAACGCCCATGGGGGCTTCGAGTTTGCCGAGGTGCTCGGCGATGACTTCAATCGTGGTTTCGGTACCACCGACAACCCCCTGAATGACGTAGTCGCCGGCGAGCAACACCATATCCGGGTCGGCCGAGTTGGTGGTCTGGACGATTTCGTCAAGCTTGTCGAGATGGTTAAAGGGCGAGCCGGTATGGATATCCGCCAATACGGCTACGTCCATGTTACTGCAGGCCTGGGGCCACTCCGGGAGTTGGATCAGTTCTTCCTTGCTGGTCAAGCTGGCGGGTTCCAGCCAGAAGGCCCACGCGCTAGTGGCCATGACTGATGCCATTACGCTGGCGGAGAGAAAGTGTCGAAACTTAATTCGTGACGGAAATTCTGCCAAGGGTAGTCTCCAGAAGTTGATGCAATGGTGTTTTCAGGCAGGTTTGAGTGGGCTGAGCCCGAATAGTTCACTTTTTAGACAGAGTCAAAAGTGGCGAAGTCCCGCAGCGGACTCCCAAGTGGCTGATAAAGTTGAAAAAAAGGTGGTTACTGGGAGTATATTGCACCCATTATGGCACTTTTCCGGGCTCCGGTGACACTGGGCAGATTACCGGGCAGCCCCTCAAGCGTGCGTTTCGCCAGCCAGGCAAAGGTTATGGCCTCTACCCAGTCAGGCGCCACGCCCAGCGCTTCAGTGGAGTCCAGATGCCAGTCCGGCAGGTATCGGGCCAATTGTTCCACAAGATACCGGTTATGGGCGCCGCCACCGCACAGGTAGCAGTCGCCGGAGGGCGCCTGAGCGGCAATTGCCTGACCACAGGAGCGGACGGTCAGTTCCAGCAGCGTGCGTTGGACATCGACCGGTTTTAGCGGCTCAAAGCTATCCAGACAGCGTTGCAGCCAGGCTCGGGAGAAATGCTCACGGCCGGTGCTCTTCGGAGCCGGCTTGGCAAAATACTCGTCTTCCAGCAGGGCCTGGAGCAGGCCGGGGTGGACAGTGCCGGTGCGTGCCCAGTTGCCGTCCCGATCAAAATCAGCGTTTTTGTGCTCCCGGATCCAGAGGTCCATCAAGCCATTGGCGGGACCCGTATCGAAGCCGGTGACATCGCCGGTCGGTGGCAGCAACGTGATGTTCGCGATGCCGCCGAGATTGACGATAACCCGGGTTTTCTCCGGGTGATGAAATACGGCGGCATGAAAGGCCGGGGCAAAAGGAGCACCCTGGCCCCCGAGAGCCATATCGCGACGTCGGAAGTCGGCCACGGTGGTGATACCGGTGCGGGTAACTATCTGATTCGGATCCCCGATCTGCAGAGTAAAAGGTTGGGCCTGGTCGGGGCGGTGCCGAATGGTTTGCCCGTGGCTGCCGATCGCCACGATCTGCTCCGCCGGGATATCTGCCTTGTCGAGCAGCGCCCTGACTGCATCAGCAAACAGAATGCCGGTCAGCCTGTCGATTTCACCAAGGAGGTCAATTTCATTAACGGTCTCCTGTGGATTGCAGAGGCTGGCAAGCTGTCGTTCGAGCGGTGCGGGGATTTTATGGTTGTGGCTGGCGACGAGGCGGGGTTGTTTCGTGAAGTCGACCAGAGCGGCGTCGATGCCGTCAATGCTGGTTCCTGACATCAGGCCGATAAAATATTGCGTCATGAGTATGCCTGGTCAGGTTGCCGGCCGCCCGGGTCCGGTCACCCGGCCGTAGCCGGGGGCACAGATATGATGACGGGCGGGATTATTGTTCGAGGCGGTACTGGTCAAGCTTGGCAAAGTAAGTCTTGCGCTCGACGTCCAGCTTGGCGAGCAAGTCGCGGGTTTGCTCCTTGAAGCGGGGCAGTTCGCCCTTCGGTACCGGGGCGGCTTCAGGGAATTTAACGCGGCGAGGATTCCGATGTACGCCGTTGACTACAAATTCATAGTGGACATGAGGCGCCTGGGACAGGCCGGTGCTGCCGACGTAACCGATAATCTGGCCTTGCTTGACCCTTTGGCCACGCTTCACGGCGCGCTTGGAAAAATGCAGGTACTTGGTCACGATATTGTTGCCGTGCTGGAGGAATACGTAGTTGCCGTTGTAACGGTTATATTCCGACTTGAGGACGCGACCATCGCCGGCGGCCCGTACCGGCGTGCCGGTAGGCGCCCGGTAATCAATACCCCGGTGAGCTTTGACCCGCTTCAGGATCGGGTGATAACGCTTGGGGTTGAAGTTGGAACTGACATAGGAAAAATTCAGGGGTGCCCGCAGAAAGGCCTTGCGCATGGCCTTGCCTTCCGGGGTGTAGTAGGCGACTTTGCCGTTGCTGTCGGTATATCGCACAGCGACGTACTTGTCGCCCTGATTGACGAACTCTGCGGACAGGATTTCTCCGTAACCGACCTTTTTGCCATCGACGTATTTGTCTTCGTAGATGACGGAGAAGGAGTCGCCTTTCCGGATTTCCAGGGCAAAGTCTATGTCGTAGCCAAACACATTGGCCAGTTCGATGATCAGGCCGTCGGCCATGCCGGCTTTCTTGCCGGCCATATAAAAGGAAGACTCGATGGTGGCAGAAGTAAACTCCTGGCGGTGCTCGACAGGTTTGGTTTCGGTGCCGGCAACAAAGTCTTCACCGTCCTGGCGGATGACCAGAGAGTCGCTGAAATTCAGGGGATACCGCAGAGCTGCAAAATCGCCAGACGGCGTTTTCTGGAATTCGAGTACCTGGCCCGGTTTAATCCGCAGCAGGGTCTTGGCCTGCTCTACTTTCATCAGGTGGTGCAGGGTGCTGGCGGAGAATTTCTGGCGCTTGAAAATGCGAGCCATGCTGTCGCCGCTTTTTACCGTTTCCTGATGCCACTCAGGCTCGAATGCAGGAACTTCCTGCATCAGAGCCGGCACGATTTCAGTCTGGACGACGGGGTTCCCGTCGACGGCAGCTTGAACGGATTGTCGGGCAGTGACTGAAGAGTTGTCTGTGGCGACAACAGCATCTGAAGTATTTCCGGAGTCGGCTAGTGCCTCGGGTCGGGGCGCTGGTTTATCGCCGGAGTCTTCGTTGGTAACGGCCGCCGAGTAGGTCTTTCTCGGTGTCAGTGACAGGGCCAGTGGCTGGCGCGAGTCGGCTGCGGAAGTAGTCGTGTTGTCGGCAACCGGCTCGGCAAGCTCGGTTCCCGGATTGGCCATCGGATCCTGGATAACAGACGGAACAAAATATTGGTACGCATAATAGCCCCCGGCGGCAATAGCGCCGAAAGCCAGAGCTGTGACCACAAAACCACGGCCTCGATGGGATTTGGGTGTAAAAATCCTTTTACGGCGGCTGAGGTATTTGTAGTCGTGTCTAATCATGATAATCCGGTTGGTAAAGTAAATACTTTTTTAAATAAAATCCGGCACTTCCGGCCGACCACTAAGATAACGATTGAATACTATTTGGTCAAATGTCAATGAGATAAATGCGCGAGTTTATGACCTGGGTCATAGTCCGGACAAGGTGACCAGCGGGCTGCCACTGTCAGAACGGGATTTGGCGGCAGTGTCCGCTGCCTGACTGCATGGTGACGAAGTGCACTGTGATAGTGTATCTTTCAGCCTTTTTACGGGCAAGAGTCCTGTTTATGTCTGTTACTGAATCAGTGCTCGCCGAAATCAGGCGGGGAGCCGACGAGATTCTCCTCGAAGATGAGCTGATAGAGCGTCTGAAGATCGGCAAGCCGCTCCGGATCAAGGCCGGGTTTGACCCGACCGCCCCGGATTTACACCTGGGACATACCGTTCTGCTCAACAAGATGCGCCAGCTTCAGGACCTCGGTCATGAAATTTGTTTTCTGATCGGAGATTTTACCGGCATGATCGGCGATCCGACCGGCAAGAATGTCACCCGCAAGCCCCTGTCCCCGGAGCAGATCAAGGCCAATGCGCGCACCTACGAAGAGCAGGTGTTCAAAATTCTGGACCCCGACAAGACCCGGATCATGTTCAATTCAAAGTGGATGGGTGCCATGTCGGCAGCGGATCTGGTGCAACTGGCATCCCGCTATACCGTGGCGAGGATGTTGGAACGGGATGATTTTTCCAAGCGCTACAAGTCCGGTCAGTCCATTGCTATCCATGAGTTTCTCTATCCTGTGGTTCAGGGCTATGATTCGGTCGCCATGGAAGCGGACATGGAGCTCGGCGGCACCGATCAGAAGTTTAACCTGCTGGTGGGCCGGGAACTGCAGAAACAATATGGCCAGAAACCCCAGGTTGTGTTGACCATGCCGCTCCTCGAAGGCCTGGACGGGGTCAAGAAAATGTCCAAGTCTCTGGACAACTATATAGGTATCAGTGAGGCGCCCGGTGAAATGTTCGGCAAGCTGATGTCTATTTCGGACGAATTGATGTGGCGCTATTTTGAACTGCTGAGCTTCAGGCCACTGGCAGAGATTGCCGAATTGAAGGAGGCGGTGGCGGCAGGCAGGAATCCTCGTGACGTGAAATTCGAATTGGCCCGCGAGATCATTGCCCGGTTCCATGACGAGGCTTCGGCGGAGCAGGCCCAGGCCGAATTTATCGCCCGCTTTCAGAAAGGAGCGCTGCCGGAAGAGATTCCGGAAGTCGAACTGGATAGCGCCGGAACGGGCGGGATGCCCATCGCCAATCTGTTGAAAGAAGCCGGTCTGACCGCTTCGACCTCCGATGCCCTGCGCATGATCCGGCAGGGCGCGGTGAAGATAGAAGGTGAGAAGGTGTCGGAGCCGAAGCTGGTCGTAGACCCGGGCAGTCACCGGATTTACCAGGTCGGCAAGCGCAGGTTTGCCCGGGTAAACCTGAAATAGGCAGTGGGTTACCTGCAAAGCCGGCAGAATTGCCGGCTTTTTTATTGGCGGATGGTTGCAATGCGGTATTTCCCGGGCTCGTTTGAAGGAAGGGTACGGAGCTTGCAGTCGAGGTTTTTCAGGTCCTCGGACCAGTGTTGGCGGGGCCTCTGGCGGGGAGTAGAAAAAACCTTTGCGGAAAGTGTTGACTCCCGGGGAAGGCCCCGTATAATGCGCACCTCGCTGGCGGCTGAAACCCGAAAGGGACGCGCCAGAGACAGTCAAAAATTCTACGAATTTAATTGACTTGTCAGCAAGGGCGACTATAATTGTCGCCCCGTTGAGCGGAGCAGGTTCTTCGTCAACAAGTTCTTTAACAATTTGGCAAGACAATCTGTGTGGGCACTTGCGTCGATGATTGGTAACACAATATATCGATGAAGTGACTCGAAGATTGATTTGAGTAATTTTATCGAGCCAGGATTAGCATCCCTTATAGATGCGAAGACTTTAAACTGAAGAGTTTGATCATGGCTCAGATTGAACGCTGGCGGTATGCTTAACACATGCAAGTCGAACGGTAACAGGCCTAGCTTGCTAGGCGCTGACGAGTGGCGGACGGGTGAGTAACGCGTAGGAATCTGCCTGATAGTGGGGGATAGCCCGGGGAAACCCGGATTAATACCGCATAAGTGCTACGGCAGAAAGGGGGCCTCTATTTATAAGCTCTCGCTATCAGATGAGCCTGCGTAAGATTAGCTGGTTGGTGGGGTAAAGGCCTACCAAGGCGACGATCTTTAGCTGGTCTGAGAGGATGATCAGCCACACTGGGACTGAGACACGGCCCAGACTCCTACGGGAGGCAGCAGTGGGGAATATTGGACAATGGGGGCAACCCTGATCCAGCAATACCGCGTGTGTGAAGAAGGCTTTCGGGTTGTAAAGCACTTTCAGTAGGGAGGAAGGGTTGACGGTTAATAACCGTTGACATTGACGTTACCTACAGAAGAAGCACCGGCTAACTCCGTGCCAGCAGCCGCGGTAATACGGAGGGTGCAAGCGTTAATCGGAATTACTGGGCGTAAAGCGCGCGTAGGCGGCTGATTAAGTCGGATGTGAAAGCCCCGGGCTCAACCTGGGAACTGCATACGATACTGGTCAGCTAGAATGTAGTAGAGGGGAGTGGAATTTCCGGTGTAGCGGTGAAATGCGTAGAGATCGGAAGGAACATCAGTGGCGAAGGCGACTCTCTGGACTAACATTGACGCTGAGGTGCGAAAGCGTGGGTAGCGAACAGGATTAGATACCCTGGTAGTCCACGCTGTAAACGATGTCAACTAGTTGTTGGGTATATTGAAATACTTAGTGACGCAGCTAACGCGATAAGTTGACCGCCTGGGGAGTACGGCCGCAAGGTTAAAACTCAAATGAATTGACGGGGGCCCGCACAAGCGGTGGAGCATGTGGTTTAATTCGATGCAACGCGAAGAACCTTACCAGGCCTTGACATCCTTGGAATCCTGCAGAGATGCGGGAGTGCCTTCGGGAATCAAGTGACAGGTGCTGCATGGCTGTCGTCAGCTCGTGTCGTGAGATGTTGGGTTAAGTCCCGTAACGAGCGCAACCCTTGTCCTTAGTTGCCATCATTAAGTTGGGCACTCTAAGGAGACTGCCGGTGACAAACCGGAGGAAGGTGGGGACGACGTCAAGTCATCATGGCCCTTACGGCCTGGGCTACACACGTGCTACAATGGGCAGTACAGAGGGTTGCGAAGCCGCGAGGTGGAGCCAATCCCAGAAAGCTGTTCGTAGTCCGGATCGCAGTCTGCAACTCGACTGCGTGAAGTCGGAATCGCTAGTAATCGCAAATCAGAATGTTGCGGTGAATACGTTCCCGGGCCTTGTACACACCGCCCGTCACACCATGGGAGTGGGTTGCACCAGAA
>JASBTO010000098.1 GCA_030148365.1 Kangiellaceae bacterium | reverse complement strand
TCGAACCTTTCAATGGCGACTCCCGGCTGGTCGGATTTTTCAAAAGTCGCAATATTGAAAAAAGCCTCTCCCTCATAGACGAGGGGCAGGTTGCTGCGGCCGATCACGATGCCGTCAACGGGCGAGAGCACCTTGATGTCCTTGGTGCCACACGGGTCGCTGATATAGCCGACCAGTTGCCCTTTGCTGACCTGGCTACCGAGTTTGACCACGGTGCGCAGGATGCCGTCAATCTCCGCGCGCAACCAGCGCGAACCTGTCGCAACAAGGGGCGCGGGTTTTGCTTTTGATTTCTTTTTTGAGCCGGTCTTCGCCGTAGGCTTGCGGCTCAGCATGTCCAGATGCCGGAGCACATTGAGGATACCCCGCACGCCGGCATTGATAGCCTTTTCGTCAAAACGCAGGGCCTCGCCGCCTTCGTAGGTCACGACCGGAATGCCCTTCTCGGTGCAGTAACCGCGCAACGAGCCTTCCCGCTCTTCCGAACTGAGGATCACCGGCGCCCCGAAGGCTTGCGCCAGTTCCGCATTGGCCTCGTTTTCCATGTTGGTGCGGATCTGGGGGAAATTACCCCGATGCACCGCGCCGGTGTGCAAATCAACGAGGTGGGAACATTGATTGACCACTTCGTTAATAAACAGGTGCGCCAGTCGACCCGCGGCCGAGCCATGACTGCTGCCGGGGAAACTGCGATTGAGATCCCGCCGATCGGGCAGGTAGCGGGTGCGGCTGATAAAGCCGAGAATATTCACGATCGGCGCCACCACCAGGGTGCCGCGGATACGATTGACATCCTTGCGGGCCATCAATCGGCGAATGATTTCGACGCCATTGATTTCGTCGCCGTGGATCGCCGCACAGACCAACAACGTCGGCCCTTCCTTGCGGCCGTGTATCACTTCCAGCGGCAAGTCCAGCGGTGTGTGGGTATAGAGCTGGCCAAATGGCAGGTCGATGGTCTGGCGTTTACCCGGCTTGACCTCGATCTCACCGATCCGGAACGGCCCCCGCGCCACGGTCAGCCCTTGCCCCGGGTTTTGGTCTTGTGGGGCTTGGCGTTCTTTTCGATAAACTGGATGATCAGGCCGGCAACATCCTTGCCGGTAGCATTCTCGATGCCTTCGAGGCCGGGGGAAGAGTTCACTTCCATCACCACCGGCCCGTGATTGGAACGCAGGATATCGACACCGGCAACATTCAGGCCCATGATTTTCGCCGCCCGGACGGCAGTAAGACGCTCTTCCGGTGTAATCTTGATCACCGAAGCGGAGCCGCCGCGGTGCAGGTTGGAGCGGAACTCACCGGGCTTCGCCTGTCGCTTCATGGCGGCGATGACCTTGTCTCCCACCACCAGACAACGAATGTCTGCACCCGCCGACTCCTTGATATATTCCTGCACCATAATGTTGGCTTTCAGCCCCATGAAGGCTTCGATAACACTTTCCGCTGCTTTTTCCGTTTCCGCGAGGACCACACCGATACCCTGGGTACCTTCCAGCAACTTGATGACCAGTGGCGCGCCATTGACCATCTTGATCAGATCGCCAATATCATCCGGTGAGTGGGCAAAGCCGGTCACCGGCAAGCCGATCCCCTTGCGGGCGAGCAGTTGCAGGGCCCGCAACTTGTCCCGGGAGCGGGTGATGGCGACGGACTCATTGAGCGAATACACGCCCATCATTTCAAACTGGCGCAGCACCGCCGTACCGTAAAAGGTAATTGACGAACCAATCCTCGGAATGACCGCGTTAAATCCCCTCAGGGACTCTCCCTTGTAGTGAATCGTCGGCTTGTGGCTGGCGATACTCATGTAGGTGCGTAAGGTGTCGACCACTCTCACCTCATGATCTCTTTCTTTGGCAGCTTCGACCAGGCGCTTGGTTGAATAGAGCTTCGGATTGCGTGAAAGAATGGCGATTTTCATAAAGGTTATCAGATCCTTTTAATGTCGGTGAGTTAATCCCTAGTGCCGGGTTCGCCCAGCAAATAAGAGGCGTTGGGGTCGACTGTCATGCCCTTGGGCATGCTGCGGCGACCCAGCAACATGCGAAATCTCATGGTATCACGGTTGGTCAGGGTAAATTCCGTGGGCCAGCAGTCCGCACCCAGGCGCAGACGACTCCGGATCACGTATCTCTGCTCCCGGTGACCGCCGGAGTCGGCGACCATACGCACATCAAAAACCTCCGCCTCGCAAAAGACTTCGGTGCTGGTGTCCCGCTGCACCGGGTGCATACCAAACCTTACCCAGCGCTCGCCGTTCCGCTCGAATTCTTCAATGGAAAAGGCGTGCAGCGCGGAGGTTTTGGCGCCGGTATCCACTTTCGCCTTGAGACGGGGAATGCCGAGATCAGGCAAGCCGATCCATTCCCGCCAGCCAACTTGCAGAGTGCTTGCGTCCGGATTTTTTTCAGTCATGGGTTTTCCGAGCTGATATCAGCAGTACGGGTTATCAGAAAGTCCCTGAGGATAGCCGGACCGGGCATCTCTGTCGCCCGATTTCTCATTCTGCTTTCGAAATAATTTTGCTCATGGAGTGAAGGACTAATGATGTCCCTTGCGGGGCAGCAGCCACCAGAGCACACCGGCGATAATCAGCAGGGCTGGGACATCGCCGACCAGATTCATTCTTTCGGCACCGTCGAACAAAGCCTGGACCAGCATGATGAGGCCATGCACCAGACTCGACCAGATGGTAAAAAGGATGAGACTTTTGTGAGCCATGGGATCTTTGCCGGCAAGGAACAGGAATACGCCAAGAGTCACATAAATGCCGACAATCATTTGTTCGTACTCGGGCTGGCGGGGTTCCCAGGACCAGCCGGAAGGGAAGATCGCCATCATCAATGGCAGCCCGACGGCAAACACAACGCCGACAACTCTTAACGCCAGACCCAGTCTCTTTAACTGCTTTTGGTAAGGCATGAAAACTCCTTTCTCTTGCCGCAATTTATGGCATTCAAATTAACCAATTGTTTCCGTGCCGTCCAGCCGCCCCGATCAATTATCGGCACCTGCTGGCAAGATAGCGTAAGCCCGCACCGGAAAACTGCCGAGCCCTCTGATCCCGGCCGGAACTGCATGAAAACGGAAGCCACGGTCCGGCAACCGGTCAAGGCCGCGCATGTGTTCGACGATGGGAATATCTGCGCCGAGCAAGGTGCTGTGAACCGGCCGACTGCGACCGGTCGTGTCATCAATATTCAGGGAATCAATGCCGACCAGACAGACGCCGGCGTCGCGCAGAAAAACTGCCGCCGCTTCGCTCAGGTACGGGTGTCCGTCGAAGTATTGCGGGGTTCGCCAATGTCGGCACCAGGCCGTTTCAATCAGCACTGCCTTGCCGTCCAGAGGCGCTTCCTGAAAGCATTCCGGACCAATTACCCGTTGCCCCTCCGGGATGCGGAACCGGATCCCCTCGAGATCGGCAATGCGCGAGAGTGGTAGTTGCGAAAGATCCTTGCCCTCTGCATAGCGGTGAAACGGCGCGTCCATATAGGTACCGGTGTTGGCGACCATTTCAATCTTGCCGATCTGGAAGCTGGTGTCTCCATCATAATGAAGGGCGGACTCCTCCCGTGACCAGAAGTCGCAAATCACCGGCGCCGGCAACCCCGGATAGGTTTCCATTCCGTCTTCAATCGTATGACTGAGATCAATAATGGTTTTTCTCACTGATAGATTTCCCGCTCCCGCTGATCCCGTGCCGGGTCCCTGTCCGGGATGGCCCTTACTGCTTCGATGTCGGCTATATATGCGGCTGGCAACTTGTGTTCACGGGCGCCACGCAAGACATGCTCCTTGTACCATTGCAACGGCATGATATCGGCATCGGTATGGGTCGCAATGTAGGTGCTGGCCGTCTGTTTTTCATTGCCATCCAGATACACTGCGACCTGGACCCGCCGGTATCCGTGACCGACGCCTTCGATCCGATCCAGGGTGCCGATATCCTTGTCTGACACTTCGTAGACCACGCCGTAGAGTTCGTCCTGCTGGTCGCCGGTGGCGAGCGCATCGCATTTTCCCGAATCGTCACCATAGCCCACCTTGTGAAAGTGCAGCTGGTAACCGGGCACTCTGGCCCTGCCGATTGTGCGGGCGCCGGGAATTCGGGCAAACAGCCGCGGACTGGACATGTTGGAGCCATAGGCCAGATAAAGCATGCTCAGTCAATCTCCACGGGTTGCGGCTGGCTTCCGGCGACCCGGACAAGATACTGCTGCAACAGCCGGTAATTGTCCGGTGCGATGGCATAGCGGATCCAGCGACCATCCCGGGCCGAATCCAGCAAGCCCGCTTCCTTGAGCACCTTCAGGTGGTGGGACAAGGTCGGCTGGCTGAGTTGGAACAGCGGCACCAGATCGCAGGCACAGACTGCTTCGCGCTGCGCGGCAATAAGGAACAGGATTTGCAATCGTGTCGACTCGCCCAATGCCTGGCAAATCCGTGCCAGTGACTCGGCACCGGGCAGCGGGGCAGCGGTCAGACCGCAACAGTTATCAGTGTTTGCATTCATGGGGCCAGCCTAACTTTTATATTGACAGGTTTCAATACGTCATCCTAATATATAGATCATCATCTATATGGAAATCTTTGTCATGAGACTGCAACTTGCCCTGAACGTACCGGATTTGTCCGCCGCCATCGACTTCTATAGCCGCATGTTCGCGGCCGAGCCGGCTAAAGTCCGCCCCGGTTACGCCAACTTTGTCATCGAGCAGCCACCGCTCAAGCTGGTGCTGTTTGAAAACGCCGAGGCCTCCCATCTCAACCATCTTGGTGTTGAAAGCGAGAGTCCCGAGGAAATGGAACTGGCCGCCAGCCGGTTGACGGGCGACCCGCTACTCAGCCAAAAGCGCAGCGACGTGGATTGCTGTCATTCCCGCCAGGACAAATTCTGGCTGACGGGGCCGGACCGGTTGCCCTGGGAGTGGTATCGGGTCCTGGAACCGACATCGGACGCCCGTTAATCCGCCATTTTCAGCGCCGGTCGCGGGAACCGTCAGACCCTCATCCGGACTAACTCCCTGATACCTGTCGGCTGCCCGGACCTTTATCCCGGAGCCGGCAGCGACATTTTCATCACAGGGAGGTTTCGGATATGGGTTTACTGATTGACGGTTTCTGGCGCGACAAGTGGTATGACACAAAAGCCAGCGGCGGCGCGTTTGAACGCGAGGAAGCCAAATTCCGCAACTGGATCACCGCTGATGGTGAGGCGGGTCCGACCGGAGAGGGCGGCTTTCCCGCCGAGCCCGAGCGCTACCATCTCTACATTGCCTGGGCCTGCCCCTGGGCCCATCGCACCCTGATCTTCCGAAAGCTCAAGCAGCTCGAGGACCTGATTCCGGTCTCGGCCGTGCACTGGTACATGGGGGCCAATGGCTGGACGTTTGAGCAAGACGAACACACGATCCCCGACCCGCTGTACGACAGCAAATATCTGCACCAGATCTATACACGGGCCGATCCTGACATCACCACCCGGGTCACCACGCCGACACTCTGGGACAAAAAGCGCGAGACTATTGTCTCTAACGAATCCGCGGACATCATCCGGATGATGAACAGCGCGTTCGACGATCTGGGCGCCGCCGAAGGTGATTACTGTCCGCCGGCGTTGCAGGACGAAATCGATGCACTTAACGAGCGGATCTATGACACCCTCAACAACGGCGTTTACAAATGCGGTTTCGCGACTTCCCAGGAGGCTTATGATGAGGCGGTCGAACCCTTGTTCGAGACTGTCGACTGGCTGGAAAACCGTCTGTCACGTAAACGGTATCTGTGTGGCGACCAACTGACCGAAGCCGACTGGCGTCTGTTTGCCACCCTGATCCGTTTCGATACCGTCTATGCGGTGCATTTCAAATGCACAAGGAAACGCATCGTCGATTGCCCGAACCTGTGGGCTTACGTCCGCGAGCTCTATCAGTGGCCCGGTATTGCCGATACCGTGGTCTTTGATCACATTCGCAAGCATTATTACGGCAGCCACGATATGGT
>JASBTO010000094.1 GCA_030148365.1 Kangiellaceae bacterium | reverse complement strand
AGCGGCTGCAGGGCGACGAGATCAGCGAGGATGCCATCCGGGTGTTTACCCGCTTTTATCAGGACACCTACCTGCGGCGCTCCGGGCACATTGGTTATCTGAACGAAGCCTTCTTCCAGCAGCTTCGGCAAGACATGTCCGCCCGGATGCTACTGGTCAAAGCGGTGTGTGACGGGCATTGCCAGGGCATGGCCTTGTGCTTTGTGGGCGAGAACACCCTGTACGGACGCTATTGGGGTGGCCTGCCGGTATCAGGCCTGCACTTTGAAACCTGCTATTACCAGGGCATGGAGTTTTGTATCGACCATCAGCTCGCGGTGTTCGAACCTGGCGTGCAAGGCGAATATAAAGTCAGTCGCGGGTTCCGTCCGGAGCGCGTTCATTCCCTCCACTATCTCGAACGCCAGGATCTGAGAGACGCGATTGCCCGCTACATTACCGAAGAGAAAAACCTGATCACGGCCAATCTCGACCATTACCGCGCCCGGCTACCATTCCGGGACACAAAAAAACCGGAGTGACGGCCACCCGTTCAGGCAGTCCGACGGCTCCGGCGTGTACTTGTCATTATTTCTTCTTGAACATCCGGTATATGAGCAGCAGGATAATGGCGCCGACCATCGCCGTGAACAGGCTGGCCAGATTGAAACCGCTGACACCATCGCCGAGGCCCAGCATCCGGCCGAGATAGCCGCCTAACAGGCCGCCGGCAATGCCGAGCAGAATGGTGATAAAAATCCCGCCGGGATCCTTGCCGGGCATGACCAGTTTTGCCAGCGCACCGGCCACGAGACCCACGATTATCCAGGTTAACCAACCCATACTATCCTCCTGATTTTGTTAACAATGAGTGTTGGTAATTCCGAGCTTACCAGAAATGCCGGGGCAAAATCTTTACCTTGATGCCCAGATGACCTTCTTGTCGCTGGCTTCGCTCTCCGCAATCAGATCAGCATATTTTTCTTCGATCATGGGCCGGCGTATTTTCAGAGTCGGCGTAATCAGACCGTTATCCGTGGTCCAGGCCTCGTCGACAATAATAATCCGGGCCAGCCGCTCGTGCTTTTCCAGCTGGTTGTTGAGCCGGTTGAGCAGATTTTCCGCTTCCCGCTCGAAACCGGCCTGATCCGGCCGGCTTCCGCCCGGCATACTGGCGATGGCCACCGGCGACGGCATGCCATCGCCGACGACGCACAAATGTTCGGCGCCCAGTTCCGGCTCAAGTTTCGCCTCGATCGGGATCGGAGACACGTATTTGCCTTTCGAGGTCTTGAACAGGTCCTTGACCCGGCCGGTAATTCGCAGATAGCCATGGGGCTGCAGCCGACCCAGATCACCGGTTTTGAAAAAACCCCGGTCCATGGCCTGCTCCGTCTTCAACGGCTCCTTGTAGTAGCCCATCATCAGGCAGGGGCTGCGCAAGAGAATCTCGCCACCGTCTGAAATCCGCGCCTCGGCGGTCGGCAAGGTGACGCCAACGGAGCCAACCCGGCGCTTCTGCGGAATATTGGCGTGGGAAAAGGCCAGGGTTTCAGTGAGCCCGTAGGCTTCACAAATCGGAATGCCGATCCGATCAAACCAGTCAATAACGTCCCTCGGCAAAGCCGCGGCCCCGGACAAGGGAATCTTGACCCGATCCAGCCCCAGACCGGCTCGGATTTTTTTGGCGATAACCCGGTTTATCCCCGGTATGGCCAGCAACATTTTCAATTTCCGCCGGCCGATTTTTTCTTCGACCCCCTGCTGGAACTTCAGCCAGATACGTGGCACTCCAAAGAAAATGGTCGGCCTGACGGAGGTAATATTCTGCTGGAAAGTTTCCAGCGACTCGGTGAAGGACACCACGCTGCCGGAGTGGATGCTGATATGCTCGACCAGTGCCCGCTCCGCGCAGTGGGCCAGCGGCAAGTAGGAGAAAAAACTTTCCTGTTCAAGATCGATATAATCCATGGCCGCCGCCGCGGCATTGGCAAAGGCGCGAAAATCATGCATTGCGCCCTTGGGGATTCCGGTCGTTCCCGAGGTATAGATAATGGACGCCATTTCATCCAGCTTCCGGACCGGCGCGTCCTCAATGGGCTCGAGCTCCTCGATGATATCGTCCCAGTGCTCGACGCCGTCCTGGCGCTGAAAAAAACTGACCAGATCAGTACCCTCGGGAATGGCGGCCTGGCGGGAGGGCCAGTCCGGCAACTTGCCAATAAAGACAAGGCGGGTTTCGCTGTGCTCAAGAATGGTGCGAATGGTCTCAACGTTGGCCGTCGGGTAGACGGGAACGCTGACGTGTCCGGCCATCATGATAGCCAGATCGGCGATAAACCAGTGGGCGCAGTTGTGGGACAAAATGGCAATCTGCGAGCCTTCCGGATACTGACGCAGGTGGGCAGCCATTTTGCGCGCCTGCTGTCCGACTTCCGCCCAGCTGTATTCAATCCAGGAGTGACCGGAGGGTTGCCGTAAAAATGGCTGATCGCCCTTTCGGGATTCCCACTTGTAGAAAGCTGCCAGCGTGGTTTTTAATTGGTACTGGATCATGACGGCTCTGGTTTCCTCAGGTCATTGACCATGATTTTATGCGGGCCGATCCCGGCGAGATGGAAGGTCTCGCCAAAGGCTTCGAAGCCCTGATTCTGATAAAAACTTAGCGCAGACAAGCGCGCATTGCACCAAAAAATCCCGTAGCCCCCGCGGCGGGCTTCTGCAAGCGCGAACCCGAGCAACCGGGAGCCGATACCCTGCCCCTGCAAGGCCGGTACGCACGCCATGCCGCGCAATCGCACCGATGACACTTCACCCATGGCCTCCAGCGACTCCGGAAAGATGGTGGCAATTGCCACGAGGCGATCATCCAGAAACGCTGCGAAATGCCGGCAGCCGGGCACGTCATCCGTATCAAAACGGCACGCCTCGCGAGGCTCGTGTGGACGCAATACCTGATGGCGCAGTGCAAGCACCTGCTCGCGCTCGACCGACTTGAATAAAAGTTCCGGTTCAGGATTCTGCATCTTGAAAATATTTGCTCCCGGGTAACAAAGTCCCGGTTTCCGATTGCAGGACGGGAATACCGGTCGCCCATAAAAAACGGCTGAAGCCTTTGGCCAACTTCAGCCGTAATTTTTTACGTGAAATGGTTCAGTTGTCGTCATCCATATCATCGGACATGTCGTCGACTTCCTCGTCCATCTCGTCGGACATATTGTCCATGCCATCGTCCATTTCAGCTTCCATTTCGTCGACAGCTTCTTCGCCTTCGGCTTTCATCTCGTCGAGTTGCTGCTCGCCTTCAGCCTTGAACTCGTCAAATCGGGCTTCCATCGTGTCCATGCCCTCTTCGGCCTCGTCGACGGATTCATCCCAGGCATCAGATGTCATGTCCTGGGCACCTTCGGATGCGTCATCCACGGCGTCAGCCATATCGTCCGTGGCTTCTTCGACAGCATCGGCAGCATCATCGACCGCTTCTTCCGCTGCCTCGGCTGCATCTTCCATTGACTCACGGCCCTTGTCGTCGTCGCCGCAGCCGGCCATGAGCAAAGCGGTAAACATCGCCGCCAGAATTGCCTTGTTCATTGAAATCTCCTTGTCTCAAAGTCACAGTTGTTTATTGCGATTACGAAGAACTGCAAAATCCCCGATGGGCTAAATCTACACCAAACCGGCTATCCGTGAAAGTTATCCCTCACAGTCCTTTGGCGAGGAACAACCAGGTTTCCAGCACCGTGTCCGGGTTCAGGGATACACTGTCAATGCCCTGCTCCATCAACCACTTGGCGAGGTCCGGATGGTCCGAGGGGCCCTGACCACAGATGCCGATGTACTTGCCCTGAGACTTGCAGGCCCTGATGGCATTGGCGAGCAGGATCTTCACCGCTTCATTTCGCTCATCGAAAAGGTGGGAAATAATACCCGAGTCCCTGTCGAGGCCGAGCGTCAGCTGCGTCAGATCATTGGAGCCGATAGAGAAGCCATCGAAATACTCCAGGAACTGTTCCGCCAACAAGGCATTGGAAGGCAACTCGCACATCATGATCAGGCGCAATCCGTCCTGACCGCGCTCAAGCCCCTGCTCCGCGAGAAGCTCGGAGACCTTGCGGGCCTCGTCGACAGTGCGCACAAATGGAATCATGACCTCGACATTGGTCAGGCCCATGTCGTTGCGGACTTTTTTGATGGCCCGGCACTCGAGCTCGAAGCAGGCGCGGAAGTCGTCGGAGATATACCGGGATGCGCCCCGGAAGCCGAGCATCGGGTTCTCTTCATGGGGCTCATACAAATGGCCACCAATCAGGTTGGCGTATTCATTGGACTTGAAGTCCGACATGCGCACGATGACCTTTTCCGGTGAAAAAGCACTGGCGATAGTGGCGATGCCTTCCGCCAACTTGTCGACGTAAAAATCCACCGGGCTGGCGTAGCCGGAAATCTGCCGGCGGATGACTTTCTGCAGATTCTCATCGTCCAGACTGTCAAAGTTCAGCAAGGCCTTCGGGTGCACGCCAATCATGCGATTGATAATGAACTCAAGGCGTGCAAGACCGACGCCGGCATGGGGCAAGCGGGCAAAATCGAAGGCGCGATCCGGATTGCCGACATTCATCATGATTTTGAAGGGGATGTCGGGCATGTCGGTGACGGAATCCTGGGCGATATCAAAATCGAGCAGACCTGCGTAGATGTTACCGGTATCACCTTCAGAGCAGGATACGGTCACCTCGTCGCCATCCTTGATAACCTCGGTGGCGTTACCGCAACCGACGACTGCCGGAATGCCCAACTCCCGGGCAATGATGGCGGCATGACAGGTGCGGCCGCCCCGGTTGGTGACAATCGCCGAGGCCCGTTTCATGATGGGCTCCCAGTCGGGATCGGTCATGTCGGTGACCAGTACGTCGCCGCGCTTGACCTTGGCCATTTCACTGATGTCGCTGATCACCCGCGCCCGTCCCTTGCCGATCCGCTGGCCAATGGCCCGGCCCTCGGCAATCACGGTACTGGTGGCTTTGAGGTTGTAGCGCTCCATGATGCGGCTGTCATCCCGGCTCTTGACCGTTTCCGGGCGGGCCTGGACGATATAAAGTTGGCCGTCAGCGCCGTCTTTCGCCCATTCGATATCCATCGGACGGCGGTAATGTTTTTCGATGATCAGTGCCTGGCGCGCCAGTTCTTCGGTTTCTTCCTGGCTGATACAGAACTGCAGCTGCTCCATCTCCGGGACGGACACCGTGGTCACCGACTTGCCGTGACCGGCTTCCTCGGAATAGACCATCTTGATGGCCTTGCCGCCAAGGGTGCGGCGAACCACCGCCGGCTTGCCTGCGTCCAGGGTCGGCTTGTGGACGTAGAATTCGTCAGGATTGACCGCGCCCTGCACAACCGTCTCGCCCAGACCCCAGGCGCCGGTGATAAAGACCACGTCCTCAAATCCGGACTCGGTATCGATGGTAAACATGACGCCGCTTGCGGCGATGTCGGAGCGCACCATTTTCTGGACGCCCGCCGACAAGGCAACCCCGGCATGCTCGAATCCCTGGTGGACCCGGTACGCGATGGCGCGATCATTGAACAGGGAGGCGAAAACGTCCTTCATGGCGAGCAGGACATTGTCGATACCGCGCACATTAAGGAAGGTTTCCTGTTGCCCGGCAAAGGATGCATCGGGCAAATCTTCGGCGGTTGCGGAGGAGCGCACCGCGACGGCAAAATCGTCACTGGCGTCGGCTTTGAGCTCGTCATAGGCAGCGCGGATGGCCGATTCCAGCTCGGGCAGGAACGGCGTGTCCATGACCCACTGGCGGATTTTCGCACCGGTCTCAGCGAGTTTGGCGACATCCTCGACATCCAGTTGCCCCAGTTCGTCCTGGATGCGGCGGTTAAGGCCGCTCTGCTCGAGAAAATCGTTAAATGCCGAAGAGGTGGTCGCGAATCCGCCGGGCACCCTCACGCCCAGTTTGGTCAGGTGACTGATCATTTCGCCAAGGGAGGCATTCTTGCCGCCTACCCGCTCGACATCCCCCATGCCAAGGTCCTGATACCAGAGTACGTACTCTTGCAAGGTTCTTCTCCGCTTTAAGTTGCCCGGGCCTGCTTCAGGAAGGTGTACTGCCGCAATTGTACACTCAGATAACCGCCTGGCGTGACCGCCCGCGTCCCCCGTCCCGTCATTGTTTTCCCTGCTGGCCCGCGCTTGCCGGCCAACAGCGTCTGACGGAGAACAAAGGAGCCGTTCTATCTGTGCGACTTATTCAGTACACTACACCGAATGCTTGAATCAGGCCCTTGATTCAAGGCCCGCTATTCTACTTGAGTACCCGATAATATGGAACGCAACGTCTTTTTTATCTCCGATCGGACCGGGATTACCGCGGAAATGCTTGGCCAGTCCCTGCTCAGCCAGTTCGAAGACAATGTCCGTTTCAATCAGAAGACCCTGCCCTTTATCGATACCCCGGAAAAAGCCCACGATGCGGTGGCCCGCATCAATGCCGCCGCCGAAAACGCCGATAACCGGCCACTGATATTTGAAACCGTGGTCAGGCCGGAAATCCGTGCCATCATCGCCGAGTCGAAAGGCATCATCATGGATTTTTTCCACACTTTCATCGGGCCCCTCGAAACCGAGCTGGGCGCCCACTCGAGCTTCAGCGTCGGCAAGGCCCACTCCACCCGGAATATTCATGCCTACGATACCCGCATCGCCGCCGTCAATTTCGCGCTCAATAACGATGATGGCGCCTCGACCCGGCAATACCAGGACGCCGACATCATCCTGGTCGGCGTGTCCCGGTGCGGCAAAACGCCGACATCACTGTATATGGCCATGCAGTTCGGGATCCGGGCGGCCAACTATCCCTTTACCGAGGACGATATGGAGCGGTTGCAGATGCCGGCGGCGGTCAAGCAGTTCAAGAAAAAGGTCTATGGGCTGACCATCGATCCGATGCGCCTGCACCAGATCCGCACCGAAAGACGGGCCAACAGTCGCTATGCCTCGCTACCCCAGTGCATGTTTGAAGTGCGGGAAGTGGAGTCCCTGTACCGGCGCGAGCAGATCCCGTTTCTGAACACCACGTCCCGCTCCATCGAAGAGCTGGCCGCCACCATCATGGCGGAAACCGGCCTGGAGAGGCACATCTTCTAGTTGGCGGCGTCGGGCTTGTTCAGGTCGCCCGCCTTGATGCGCCGGACCACAAGTCCCGCCCGATGGCCGATGGCCACATTCGGATTCGGAAATACAATGGCATCGCCGTCCTGTTCCACGCGGTATTTGCGGTCGCCGTCCTCGGCGAGCAGATAGCCCTGGTCAAAAGTCGTGAAATTGGCTGCGTCCGAGGCCAGATGCAGGCGGAAATCCTCCGTCTCCCGGGTGACTTCGCCGACCACCTGGTAAAAATTTCCGTCATTCAGATCAACGGCCCAGGTGTCGCCGGGCGCTCCACTGATCAGTTTTCTCAACATGGCTTCAGCTTCGGCAAAATCCTCCAGCCGGTTTTCACCAAAGGGCCTCACCTTGCCGAGTTCGACCGTGAAACCGTGGGCCCCGCAGGCGGTACTGGAGAAATAACTGAAGGTCGGCGCCGGCTGGTGGGACAACAGGAAAGTATTCACGCCGCCTGCCATCCATTGCCGGATCTGGGCTACATCCCGGGGTCGGTCATGAAGAAAGGGGTACACCACAAATTTTTCGTGGCGGGAAGCGCGCAGCGCCGTGTGCAAGTCGTAATGCAACTTCTGATCTTCCGGCGCCGAACCGTCGAAAAATCGCTGTACCCGCGCTTCGAGTAATGCAGCCCGTTGCCCTTCTGGATCCTGACTATCGTCCAGATCCAGATGCTTGCCTGCAAACAAGCGGTTGAGGTTATGGTTGAGTTCCCGCCGCTGCCGAATCATCGCCGGCGGATTACCAATCAGCAGCAAAAGATTGACCGTAACCTGGAGCTTGCCCGCAAGGATATCGGCGACCATCCGGTCGAGGATCTCCATCGGCGCTGTCTCGTTGCCGTGCACGCCCGTGGACAGCACAAGCCAGGTGGCGGACGCTTCCGCCGGTGTAATTTCGAGAATGGCGGCGTCAGTTCCGCTCAGGCGAGCGCCACCGGGCAGTTCCCTTTCGAAAGTCTGGTCCAACCGCTCGGGATAAGCCCGGGCCAACGCCAGCAGACTGCCGCTCTCGTCGAGCAATTCCCCCGCGGTCATTCAGGATCAGCGCTTTGCTTGTCCGGCGCGGGCAGGTCGCCGACCAGCAACTGCGGATCCAGGCGATGACCGAACCAGTTCAGACGCCAGTCAAGGTGAGGCCCTGTGGCGCGGCCAGTCTGGCCGATGGTCGCAATCCGATCGCCCTGGGCAACTTCGTCGCCCTGCGCCACTTCGATAGAATTCAGATGAATGTAGGTCGACGTCACGCCATGGCCGTGATCGATGATCAGGGTTCCCCCCGAGAAAAACATGTCCGGGTGTGCGAGCCGGACGATGCCGGCGATGGGTGCGACCACCGGCGTGCCGACCGGCGCGGCCACATCAACGCCGAAATGCGGCCGTTTGGGATCGCCGTTCAGAATGCGCTGGCTACCGTAAAAACCGGACAGGCGGCCGCGCGCCGGCCAGATAAAGGGCTGCAGGAAATCCTGCCGGGGTGAATCGACATCCCTGGCAGCAACGACCTGGGCGGTCTCCCGGCCAATTCGCTCCAGCACGGCTTTTGAGCGGGGGTTTACCTTGGCCGGCGGCAAACCGTCGATGCGCTCTATCTGATAGTCGCGCTTGCCGATGGTCAGGGTTTTCGATTGCTGTATTTCGCCGCGGGTCAGCGTCAGGCTGGCCGTCGCCGGCATGTCCCGGTGAAAGCCGATCACGAAGCCGCCGTCCGGCCCTACGCGCAGCTTCCGATCGGCAAACTCGACCTCGGTACCCGGCAGGACCTTGCCCGTTGCCAGGCCGCCTTGCACCAGGTGTCCTTCCAACTCCAACAGCAGTGGCTCTTCGGCCTCAAGGGGGCCCGCGAGCACCACAAGCAGCAGGCCGAGCAGTCCGGCTTGGCCCCGGACCTTGGCAAGAAACAAGTTCAGGAACGACTTATAAGGCATTGTTAAATAACCAGAATATCGCAGTTGATATTGTCGAGCATCTTCTCGGCAGTGGAGCCGATAAAGCCCTGGATCACACCCGGGCGCTGGTGGCGGGCGAGTATCACCATATTGGCCTTAACCTTGTCGGCAAGGCGGGGGATTTCCTTTTCAGCCTGGCCCGGCAGGACGTTGCAGGAAAACTCAGTGACCCCGGGTGCGGTACTTTTTACAAGACTCTCAAGCTTCGGCAGATACTTGCGCTTGGCATTAATTTCGTATTCGTCCTTGGACACAATATCCAGTTCCATCAGCACTGTGGAGACCGGGTATGCGTAAACGCATTGGACACTGCCTTCAATCAGATCGGCCATGAATTTGGCTTCTTCAAGTACCCGCTGATTGACCTTTCGATACTCGCCGCGGGTATGTTCCAGATCAATACAGGCGATCATGGTCCCCCGGGGCGGCCATTTGCGTTTCTTGACATAAACCACGGGCATGGCGCAGTCACGAATTAAGTGGCGATCGCCACGCTCAAAGGACCGTCGCCGATCATGGGCGATGCGCTTGAAGACGGCCTCATAGGGCTTTTTTTCGTGCCGGTCGTTGATCCATTTGTGGGGGCGCTTTGCCCAGGCCGCGTCTACCTTGTAAGACAACTCCCTGAAGTCCATGTGGTCGGCCGTCTCTTGCAGCACTTTCTCCGCGTCGTCGAGCAGCTTTTTCTTCAGGGTTTTGGCTTCCGAGTCCTTGAGTACGCCAGTCGAGCATACCGGATCAAAGACAAAAGTGACCAAATGCAGGGTCACCGGCTTGTGACCAAGAATTTCGATGGCCCTGCGCAGCGCGCAAAGCTCTTCGTCCAGGGGGTCCATAATGACCAGGTAGCGATCGTTTGTTTTTGCCATCAGTTCCTTCTCAATTTTGATTTCAGGGTTTCAGATCCAGAGATTTGGGATTGTCGTCCTCATCCAGTTCAACATTTTCGATTTTTTCGAAACGGCTGGAGATTTTGGTCGCGGAAATATTCACCTCACGGACGTCCTTGTGCACCGAATCGATGTGCTTGGCGAGGGCATTCATGCGGGTCCGGAAGCGGCCAAAGTCCTTGCCGAGCTTACCGAGATGCTCCTGGATGATGTGCACTTGCCGACGGGTCGCTTCGTCGCGAATAACCGAACTGGCGGTGGTCAGGATGGCCATCAGGGTGGTTGGCGACACCAGCCAGACTCGCAGTCGCTGGGCTTCTTCGACCAGTTCGGGGAAGTGTGCATGGATTTCCGCGAACACCGCTTCGGCCGGTATGAACATGACGGCGCCTGCTGAGGTTTCCTCGGCGACGATGTACTTCTCGGCGATATCCTTGATGTGTTTTTTGACGTCCTGTTGAAACTGTCGACCGGCCTGCTTGCGCTCCAGTTCGGAGATCGTCGTATCCGTCAGGCGGCGATAGTTTTCCAGGGGAAATTTGGCGTCAATGGCGATAGTGCCGGTGGGCTCCGGCAGAAACAGCGCGCAATCGACGATTTTGCCATTGGACAGCGTGTATTGCAGGGCAAAATTCTGCTCCGGCAAAACATTTCGCACCAGCTGGGAAAGCTGGACCTCGCCAAAGGCGCCCCGTGAGCGTTTGTCGGCAAGGATTTCCTGCAAACTCACCACATTGGTAGACAGTTCGGTGATTTTTTTCTGGGCGTCGTCGATCAGCGCCAGTCGCTTGAGGACGTCATTAAAGGTCTGGGTGGTCTTCTCGAAGCCGTCGGCCAGGCGCTTTTCGACCTGGCCGCTGATATCCTTGAGCCGCTCGTCCGTGGCCCGGGTCAGGCCTTCCATGCTTTTTTGCAGGGTTTCCGAATTGCCCTTCAGGGCTACCGCCAACTCCTCGCGGACATCCTTGATGCCGCCTTTGAAGTTTTCCTGCAGCCGTTGCTGGTTTTCATGGTGCTGGGAGGCCATTTGCTGCCGGGTGTCGCCGAGACTGGACTGAAGCTGTTCCCGGAATTCCGACAGCACCCGCTGTTGCACCAGTTGCCCGTCGGCCAGTGACTCCACCACGTGCTTCTGCAGCAATTCGAATTGGCCAAGCAGTTCGCGACTGAACTTTTCCGCGGCGTCCCGCTGCGCCAGTGCCGTATCGCCGAAACGTTTTTCGAGCCCCTGCTGCAACATCGAGAAGCGTTCTGTCACCCCCTGCTGGAAATCGGAAAGGCTGCCCTGCTGGCGCAAATTGTTATTGGCCAGGCGTTCGATAAGTTGTTCGTTAAACTGATGGATATCCTGATCGAGCTGGTGGAATTGACGTTCGATTGAGTCACGATGCTGATGTAATTCTTTTAGGCTGTCGAGTAATTGACGCTGCCCTTCAATGGCCTCGCGCGCGTCCCGACGACCTTGTCGGAAACCCAGGATCAGGGCAAGCAAGACACCAGCCAGAAGCACCAGTGTGATGAAAAACAAAAGCGGCGCAAGCGATAGCAATGCCTCTTGTTCAAATAGTTCGGGCATCATTTTCCAAGTACAGCACAGGTTAGCCGCAAGGATACCAGACCGGCAAAAAATCTAGTAGGGGGCACAAGCTCGGCAAGACTGCATTTCGTCCCGTCCGGAGAGGCCCTGCCCAGGGGCAATTACTCCTGCCCTTTGCCGCCAGCCGGCTGCAGGCGGGCCAGCCGTATCCGCAGACGCTCCAGTTCCTCCAGCAACTCCAGGGCGAGGGCGGCACCTGCCATATTGACCCCCAAATCGCTTTGCATGCTGCGGGCACGGTGGATCCGCCGGATGGTCACCCCCCGGAATCGCCAGCTGGCCTGCTGCCGGCCCCGGGGCTCGGCGATGCCGAATTCGACAAGTTCAAGGACCTCGTCCTGACTTAGCCGACACACCTGGCACAATTCACCGAGGCTCAGTTCCACGTCCTCTTCCAGCAGTTCACCGGAAATTGCTTTCAGCTTTGCATTCATGTCAGCTCTCCAGTCCTGTCCGAGGATTGAAATCGGCCACCTTTTCCAGTTCCCGGTAGGCGTCTTTGACGGCGTCGCTCGTCGCGGGCGGTACCGCGATCTGCAGCACCACATAAAAGTCCCCGGGTTGTTTGGCGGGCAGGCCGCGCCCTTTCAGGCGCAGCTTCTGGCCGCTTTTCGAGTCCGCCGGGATTTTCAAATCGACCTTGCCCGAGGGAGTCGGTACTTTCACGCGCGCGCCCAGCGCCGCTTCCCACGGTGTGACCGGCAAGTCCAGATACACGTCCCGACCTTCCACCTTGTAGAGCGCGTGAGGCCGGATTTCGACTTCCAGGTAGAGATCGCCGGCCTTGCCATTTCCTGAGGCTGCACCGCCCTGCCCGGCCAGGCGTATGTGCTGGCCCTGACGGATCCCTTTGGGGATCCTGACGTTCAGGGTTCGCTCCTGAATTTGCGGCCTGCCATCCGGCCCGGGCTCGGCGTGCTTGAGTGTGAGCTGGCGGCTGGCGCCTTCATAGGCGTCTTCCAGATCGATCACCAGCCGGGCATGGGTGTCCCGGCCCTGAGGGGGTTGCCGGGACTGGCCGTGACCAGCGAAACCGCCCCGGCCAAACAAGCTTTCGAAGAATTCACTGAAGTCTTCGGCACTGGCGCCGGAAAAGCCGTCACCCCGGGAACTTCCGCCGCGGAATTCAAAACCCTGATCCCAGCCGGGCGGCGCATGGAAGTCCTGACCGGCCTGCCAGTTGGCGCCCAACTGGTCGTAAGCGGCGCGTTTTTCAGCGTCCTTGAGCACTTCGTAGGCTTCGCCGACTTCCTTGAAGCGCTCTTCGGCATTGGCTTCCTTGCTGACATCAGGGTGGTATTTACGGGCCAGCTTCCGGTAGGCACGCTTGATTTCAGCCTGACTGGCGTCTCGCTCGACGCCCATGATCCGGTAATAGTCCTTGTATTCCATAGTACTCCGGGCCTGATTTGTAAATTCCTTTAATCCCGCTGCCCAAGATATCAGCCAGATCACCGGGTTCGCCAGTACCCGACTTCCAGCGCCGGATTGGCAACAATCGCCGATCGTTGAATCCCGTGACCGTCAGCGCATGAAATCCCTCGCTTCGCGAATGCCGGGCCGACTGTCATCATCATTCGCGACCTGGGCCAGCAGCGACCGGTAAAAGTCGTTGGCAACGTCATCCTGACCTTCACCTGCCGCCGCCCTGGCAGCACCCAGTAGCGCATTGAAACGATTCGGAGAAACCTCCAATACACGCCGATACTCCGCCAGCGCCGCCCCCGACTGCTTGAGCTGTAGCAACATGTCGGCCAGCAACTCCCGGGCCGGAATGACTTCGCCCGGTGTCACCGGATGCTTGTCGACGGCATCTTCCCGATCTGCCGCAGCTCTCGCCAACTCCAGAGCCCGGTCCGGCTGAGCTTCCGCCAGCCGGATCCATGCCAGGAGCGCATCGGCATGGACCTGAACTTCCTCACGCCAATAGGCCGGAGTGTTGGCGGCAAGGGAGCTCCGGATAGCGATGATGGCATCCAGCTCGCGCCGGGCACCTGCCAGATCTTCGGAGCGCGCCGCGCCTATGCCGCGGGCGAAGTGATGGATAGAGACAGCCCAGCCAAACTCGCTCCAGGGAAAGCCGACAGGCTGCAGGACAATGCCGCTCGCTTCCTGCCATTGCCGGCGCTCCAGGCTGTAACGGGCCGGCACCGCAGCGTAGGTATAGGCCACCTTGAAGTTTTCCGGGTGGGTTTTGCCTATCCTCCGGAGCTGTTCCAGTAGTGCCTTTGCTTCGTTGTCCTGCGCAGTCTGTAAAAAGGCATACATCAGATAATCCATGCTGTGCAGACCTTCATCATAGTGACCGGGCAGAGACGCTCGCTGGGTATAGTTTGCGGCTGCTCGGGTGGAGTCATGATTCGAGGCAATCGAGTCCTGCCATAACCCGAGGCGGGTAAAAATATGAGAAGGCATGTGCTGTGCATGCGCGGATTCGGGGGCAGCTTTGGCATAGACCCGGGCCGCGGGCAAGCCGAGATGGGCCAGTTCCGGATAGTCGTAGCTGTGGATCAGGTAATGCAATACGCCGGGGTGATGGGGGTGTTTTTCCGCTACCTGATTGAGTATGGCGGCAGCCTGAGTCTGACGGGCATAGCTTTTGTCTTTGGGATCTGCAACTGCCAACAGCGCCAGAGCATAAAACACTGCGGCTTCCGGATCGTCCGGATTATCCCGGTATAAAGCTTCCATCCGGGAGCGATAGCGCTCCGCCCGCTGCTCATGTGGGGCAATCTGGTAGTCCGCATAGAAAGCGCTGATAGCATCCAGCCAGGCAGCCTCCTCCGGTGGCAGGCCTTCGGGCTCCAAAGCGCCGAGGATACTGGCACCCTCCTTCAGATTCTTCTCACGGGGTGGCGCCCACAAAGGATGCCACAGGCTCATGGCGAGCCCCCAACGGGCCATGGCACAACCCGGGTGGTTTTCGAGTATTTTCCGGAATGATTGCTCTGCTTCCGGGTACTCGAAGGAATGCAGCAATGTGACTGCAGAATCAAACTCAAGGGAAATATCATCGACACATATATGTCTGAAGCTGACGGCACTGTCTCCGGATTCGCGGGCCGATACCAACTGCCACGGTCCGACAATGAACAAAGCCGCCATAATTATCCGCACCAGGCGAAGACCGGCGGGAAATCGTATGCTGAAGTCCATCTCTTTCTCCTTCGCAGATCCTGGCAAACAGTTTACCCCCCGGTGCTTGTCATTGCCAAAACGGGAGCGGACCATACAAGCGCCCTCCGCATACTGTCACAACGGGTTCGAGGGTCGGTTTGACGGTTCATAACCGGCTGCCCCGGCATATTGTCGCCAAAATGCTTCTCGCTTATGGTGTAAACCGTAGAAGCCTGCCTGGTGAGCCAATACCCAGAGGATTATCGACGAACACGACCTTGTCACCAGTTACTTTGATACCCGAATTCTGAAGCTTTGATGGA
>JASBTO010000083.1 GCA_030148365.1 Kangiellaceae bacterium | reverse complement strand
GCTGCGCCGGCGCAATTCCTTGTCGGCTTCCAGCCACAGGATAGCGCCGGACCAATAGACCCGGCGATAGGCCTGATAGTCGTGCATGTCGCGACTGACGTCTTCGAGATCCATGTCGCCGGTGGTATCCGCCCTTTGCTCCGCCTTGCGCATGGCCAGGTACATGCGTTGCCAGGCCTGGGTTTCATCAAGCACGCCGGCCCGGCCCATCAGCAGGTACTGATAATAGGAAGCCAGACCTTCGGAAACCCAGGGCTCGTCCCGGGACACAAAGGGTAATAACAGGTGCGAGAATTCATGCCAGGAGGTCCAGTCCTCAACGAATTTTCTGATGGGCTGGTTCGGGTTGATATAGAAGACCGCAGAGCCGATGCCGCCCCGGAGGATTTGGGCAAAAGGCATGGCGGAGCCAGAGCTGCTTGAAGGGATCAGCTGTACCTGGAAATAGGGGCGGGGAAATTTGCCGGTGACGGCGGCCAGGGTCTCGCTGATCTGTTCAATCCAGGGCAGAAACTTGTCGATGGACTGGCCGGATTCCGACTGCAGGAGGCTGACGGTCAGGGTGCTGTCCCTGACGGAGATCTGACGCTGTTGAAAGTGCCCGAAGGCGGACAGGGCCGGCCAATAACGGGAGGTATGGGGGACCTGATAGTGGAATTTCCCGATAGGTTGCCAGGGCACGGACACCCGCATACCTTCCGGAAACTTGAATTTCACGCGTATGGTGTCGCTCTTGAGCCAAAAGGCGGGCCGCCAGAACCAGTGATTCGGCGGCAGTATGACCCGCCGCGAGCTCCAGCTGCTGCCGCGAGCGCCGGTGTCGGCAGCTGCTTGCAGATCCACGGCGTAACCAAAACAGCCGTGGCGGTCGAAATCGGGATACATGCGCCCCTTGGAAATACGGTATCGCGGGTCTTCTTCGAGGTACTGGTGAGCGCCTTCGCCGGCCACCATTCTGGAGGGTTGCTTGCCGGAGGCACAGACTTCGATGCTGAGGAATTCCAGCATCGTGTCGGCCATGACTTCATAGGTGAGGGTTTGGGCGAAGAGATTGCCGGATGCGAGCGCGGCGATGCCGATGAGGAAGGTACGGACCAAGGTTCCTTTGATCATGATCAGGCTCCTGCTGATGACGGACACCAGAAATTCCGGATCGAAAACGCAAGTAAGACCGCAAGCCCGGCGGAGGCCGGGATCCAGCCCTGAGGGGCCGCAATATTCTGACCGGCTGGATTCTGGCCTTCGTCAGAATGACGGCGTGAAATGATCCGGCTGTTGCTTGCTATCTTCCCGGCAAGGCGTTGTCGGGAGCCGGCAACCGGGTGCGATCAGATAATTTCGGCGGTGTCCTCGCCGTCTACGCCGGACTCCGCCAGGATCTGGCGGGCTTTCATCTCGTCTTCCTCGGCGACCATGAGCACAACACCACCGAGGATCTGGCCATAAACGCGGTTGGAATCCTCGTGCAGAATATGACAATCGACACCATCGGCTTGCAGGCGCCCTTTGAGGATATGGGCGAGAATGGGGTCGTGGATGATCGTCAGCTTTTTCATGGTCATGCAGGTCAGCATACGGAGTTTTCGGCTGGAACTCAAAACCGGTGAAGGCTTCTTTAGCGCTGACGATGGGCGACCGGGATCACCAGTTTCAATCCCGACCAGATATCGTCGATGGCGCACACCTTGATATCCACAAGATCCATCGCCAGGGCAAGGGAGCGAACCGTGTCCTCAGTGATGTCACTGGCGACACCGGAAGCTTTTTTGGGCCAGGAGACCCAAATCATGCCGTCGGGTTTGAGGGCGGCGCGGCACCGTGGCAACCATGTCCGTAACTCTGCCGCTTCGCGGGTAAACAGATGCACCATGTCCAGATCCGATCCCGGACGGGTCAGAAACCTGACTCCATCCGGCAGTGGTCCCAGCAGCGACAGGAAATTCTCCGGTGCATTTCTCAGGAAAACCCTGAAACCGGGCTTGTAGCCGATTTTTTTCACCAGCGGGGTTTCGGAGTAGCGGTTCAATTAAACAATTTCCTTATTATTCAATGGCTTGTCGATATGCGAGGGAGCCAGGTAATCCGTGATCCTTTCCGCTACAATAGGCCCAAACCCTGACTGTTAAAAATGACGCCGCCAAGCCGCGACTTCGACACAATTACCCTGCCATGACCTCCGCCGCCACGCAAAACTGGAAAGACGTCAATGAACTGACGGAACCGACGCTGTCGGCCGCGGGCCGGGACTGGTTGTCGGAATACGGCTCCCTGACGGAGCGTATAGAAGCGATCGTCGGAACCATGCGCCTGGAATTACTGGGCGAAGACATGGGAGCATTGCGGCCCCAGGAAGCCGACCTGCTCGGCGTTTCCGTGACCCAGCCGGGACGGGTCCGCGAAGTTGTGTTGTTCGGTCCGGAGCAGCCCTGGATTTATGCCCGGACCGTGATCCCGCAGGCGACCAGTGCGCAATTCGAGCGCCTGGGTACGCGACCTTTGGGGCGATTCCTGTTCAGTCAGCCGGGTATGGAGCGCAAATTGCTGCAAGTCCGCCAGTTGCACAGCGGGCATTTCCTGCATCGCAAGGCTCGCACTCATGCCGGCAATACTGTCGACCTCTTGTGGGCACGCCGGTGCCTCTGGCGCTGGCAGGACAAATCCATGCTGGTCAGCGAAGTCTTTCTGCCCGACTCGCCGATCTATCGCTAGTTTTTACGAAGAGGGACTCCGCCATCATTCGCTTCACCCGACAAACCTGGCAGCAATATGCCCTGCTGATGCGCCTCGACAAGCCCATCGGCATCTTCCTGTTATTGTGGCCCACGCTCTGGGCGCTGTGGCTGGCCGCAGAAGGTTTTCCCGGCTGGCATCTGTTTCTGGTCTTTACCCTGGGCGTGTTTCTGATGCGCTCGGCGGGCTGCGTGATCAACGATTATGCGGATCGGGATTTTGACGGTGCCGTCAAACGGACCCGCGCCCGGCCCCTGGCCACAGGAAAGGTAACGGCCGGCGAGGCGTTGCTCCTGTTCGTGGTGTTGGCGCTGGCGGCGTTCGCCCTGGTACTTACCCTCAATCGCTTCACGATTGCACTCAGTGTCGGCGGTGTGCTGCTGGCGGCGGCCTATCCCTTCATGAAGCGCTACACCTGGTTTCCGCAACTGGTCCTGGGGGCGGCATTTGCCTGGTCGATCCCGATGGCTTTTGCGGCCCGGGGCAACGAAGTGCCGGAACTGGCCTGGTTGCTCTATATCGCCACCCTGCTCTGGGTGCTGGCCTACGACACTCTGTACGCCATGGTCGACCGCGATGACGATATCCGCCTGGGCCTGAAATCCACGGCGATCCTGTTCGGCGATGCCGATCTGGCCATAATTGCTTCGGTGCAGGCCCTGTTCATGACCGGCATGTTGATGGTGGGTGGCCGGGCCGATCTCGGGATCTGGTACTATGCCGGCTGGCTGGTCGCCGCGGGCCTGATTGTCTGGCAACTCTGGAGTTGCCGCAGCCGGGATCGTGACGCCTGCTTCAAGGCCTTTTTAAACAATAATTATGTGGGCATGGCACTGTTTGCCGGCATGGTGGTGCACTACCTGCTAACCGGAGCAACCAGCACCTGAAGCTGCTGTGGCCACACACAATAAAACGCGCTGACACTTCAATAATCAATACAACATCTGACATTTACCTTTTAAGGGGAAAACATGACAACAAGTAAAGTACTCTGGCCGCTGGTCCTGATCCCGGTGCTCGCGATTCTGTTCAGTAGCTGGTATGTGGTCGAGACCGGCCACGTCGCGGTAGAGAAAACCCTCGGGACAGTGGACATGGAAGAGCAGCACGCGGGCCTGAACTGGAAAATGCCTTTCCTGACCCGCGCCTATGAGTTCTCCGCCAAGGAAATCGTACTCGACTTCAATGATCTGACGCCGAAGGCCCGGGACAACCTGCGCCTCAAGGATCTGGATATCAGTGTCTACTACCGGGTGGATGCCAATGCCGTTGCCGAGTTGATGGTCAAGTATGCCGCCGCGTCCGCGAACAGCGCCGAAGCTCTGCTGCCGGGTTATGGCGTGGTGTTCCGGGAAGGCCGGGATGTGATTTATCAGGAGGTCACCAAAATTGACTCCCTGGAACTGCACCGCAATCGCGACACGCTGCGCGACGGCATCGCGGAAAATCTGCAGCGCAAGCTGGACGCCAAGGATCCGGGCGTATTCTATATCACCCGGGTTGCGGTGCGGGCGCTGAACACCGACCCGACTATCGAGGCGGCGATCCAGAAAGCGGTGCAGGCGCAAAAGACACTGGAAGCCAAGAAAGTCCAGGTCGAGATCGCCAACAAGGATGCGGAAATTGAAATCGCCCGGGCACGGGGTATTGCCGAAGCCAACGCGATCATCAATTCCTCCCTGACGCCGGAGTATCTGCAACACGAACTCAACGATGCGTTGAAGAAGTTTGCCGAAAATGAGGGCGGCGTGGTGGTCATCCCGGCCAACATGCAGGGTATGAACCTGATGCTGGACGCGCAGAAAGTGCGTAACCGGAACTAGTCCGCCGACTCCGGCGTTTGTGCCGGACCCACGTCAAAGATATGAAAAGCCCGCGGCGCAAGTCGCGGGCTTTTTGTTGTCTTCGTTGGTGAGCGGGTTTCAGCACTCAGGGCCGGACCTGAATGTTACCCTCGATCACCGGGCTGGTGCGCTCATTGTCGTCGGGCCAGATTTGCGCGTCGCAATACTCCTGGGAGGTAATGATCCCGGCGGCGCCTTCAAAGCCGAGGAAAGTGCTGCGATCGGGCTCGCTCTGGCCTTCGCCACTGTCGAGAACCCGGAACCAGACATCCTTGCCGGGTTCATGAATACTCGTCATGAAGGCCGGATGCTCCGAATTGTTGGCGGTCACGATCCCGCCAATCCAGGCACGATGGTTAATGGAATCGACCGAGACACAGGTCACCACGCCATGAAATTCGATTAATTGCCCACCCAGCATGACTGATTGCCGGAAGTGGCCGTTGGCGCTGCCGTCGGTTTTCTGTTTGGC
>JASBTO010000114.1 GCA_030148365.1 Kangiellaceae bacterium | reverse complement strand
ATTTTCGTTGATATGGCCGTAGCCATGTTCGATATCGAGGATATAGTCGCCCGCTTCGACATTGGCAAAACTGAACTCGCCTGCCTCATTGCTCCGGGTCGACAAGCCGAGGGGCTCCAGGGTGACTCTGGCACCCTCGACCGGGTTGCCTGTCACGTCGGTGAGCAGGCCTTGCAGGGTTTCGTTGGCCCGGACGCTGGCACTGGCCAGAAGCGTCAGGAGCACCAGCATTCTCGTAAAAATAGTCATTCTATAGCTGCCTTTTAAGGGCCGTTACCGGCCGCATTTGATATTCATTGCCGATCACGGTCGGAACCATTGCGGCAAACCACCGCCGTTGCCGGGCGGTGGCGTCAGTGGACGGGACAATCAGGCAGAGAAGGGTGGAGCGCGGATGCGTGCAAGGTGGTGGCGGGCGACAGGGTATCGGCTGGCGGTTTCCCGGGGCGCCTCGGCCTGAACGGTGTCCACCCGGATGACGATTTCGTCCGCGGTAATCGCGATGCGGGCATGTTCGTAGGCCAGATAATCAAGGCAGCTGCCTTCGGTATCGTGGATGACCTGGCTGTATTGATGCTCGGTATAGGCCGACTGCACAACCAACAGCGCCGCCAGCAGCAGGGCTGCGGGAGCATAACGTCGGAAAATATCATGCAGTGACATGGCGAGGGACAGCGTGACCGGGAAGATGATCGGCAAATTTGCCATTAAATCGGGGATGATTCAAGGGCCACTGGCCCCGGCCAGCCGAATATACGGGAGTAGGGGGCGCGACTACCAGGAGTGGGGCAGGGATTTCTGAATGACAATGTGGCCGTCAACGATGTCGATATACTCGCCGACCCGCAAATCCTTCATGATGCGGGCCACCATTTCCCGGGACGCGCCGACCCGGCTGGCAATATCCTTCTGGGTCAGGCGCTCCCTGATCACCCGCTTGCCATCCTGCTCATCGGAAAGGTTCAGGAAGGTCACCACGATGCGGCCGTAGACATCCATCAGGCCGAGTTGGCGGATGGCTTCGGTGGCGTGCTCCAGCCGCCCGGCGAGATTATGGATAATCTGCAGGGCGAAGTCCGGATACCGGCGCAGGCAATCTCTGAAATCGGCGCTGGACAAGAGTCCGAGCGTGGCGTCCTCAAGGGTTACCACGGAGGCGGTGCGGGTGGTGTTCTGGATGAGTCCCAGTTCTCCGAAAAATTCGCCGGACCCGTGGATATTGATGATGATTTCCTTGCCGGCCTCATCATCAAGGTAAACCTTTACGCGCCCGTCAATGACAAAGTAAACACAGTGGGAGTCGTCGCCCTCGGTAATTATCTGGGTCTTGCGCGCGAACTTGCGCAGATTGATGTGCTTGAGCAACTCCGACAACTGCTCTTCCGGTATACCTCTGAAAACAGAAAAATCTTTCAAATCCATAGGGCGGGCTCTTGGTCGCTGTTGACGGACCTCGTCAGTATAGGCGCTCCGGAAAGCCTAACAAGATCAAGTGTTAATATTTCACATCGCGGATCCGTAAAGATAATCAGCGTATCCGCTATAATTAGGCTATCTTCTAAGTCACGAAAGCCGCCTGCCGATAATCGCCGGTGGCTGCCGGCAACTGATTGCCCATTCTGAACAAGACTGAATATGAAGCAACTTTTACAAAAGCTTAAGTACCTCTTGCCTGTATGTGCGGCGCTGATGTTCACGGGCGTGCCGCTGGAAAGCGCCGATGCCCGGGTCGAGCGATTGCATGACAACTTCAAATACAGCATCTATATCAGCAAGTGGAGCAAGGTAAAGCACCGTGCCGAACTCGGCGATCCCGATGCCCAGTTCCAGCTCGGCAATCAGTATTACAAACCGACTCGCAAGTCAGGCTTCGGTCAGAGTTATCCAAAGGCCGTCGAGTGGTACGGCAAGGCGGCGATGCGCAATCATACCGGCGCCCAACATAATCTTGCAGTCATGTACGAGCACGGTCTGGGGGTCAAACAGGATCTGGTTTCCGCCTACAGTTGGTACATGCTGGCTGCCGGCAGCAATAATCCAGCAGGCAAGAGTGTGGCGGAAAAAGCCGCCCGGGCCATGACCGCGCTTGAATCCGAACTGTCGGAAACCGATCTGGTTAACGCCAACAAATATGCAGAAAGAATTCTCGAGAAAATGGTCGCCAAGGATTATTTCCCGGTCCTCAAGCGCGCCGTCGCAGAATCAGGGTAGCAGAAAACTATCCGTCAAATATGTCAGACGGACAGTCAAATGTAAGTGTTTGTTTGATTGTGACCAAAAGAGCATTATTGCCAGCCTGTACTCAAAATAAGCCACAGATTTTTAGTTAATTCAGCACAGCTACCAGCAAACGCCTGAGGTAGATTGGAACTGAGGCTAACGACAAAGAGGTGGCAATCATGAAACGCAGAGCTATAACCCTGACTTCCCTGACCTTCGGACTCTTCGCACTGGCAGGTTGTGCTACTACCC
>JASBTO010000049.1 GCA_030148365.1 Kangiellaceae bacterium | reverse complement strand
ACCTCGCCTTCGGCGGCGGCCAGGTGGTAGGCGAACAGCAGGGCGGCATTGGCGCCGCTGGCCTCATCGCCGTGCACGGAATAGCCCATCCACAGGATCACCGGATCGGAAGCCTCGGGGGGCCGGTCCAGATCCAGGTGATTGCGGCGGATGGTCTCGATTTTTGCCAGGTTGTCGGGCGCAGTGATGGTCAGCAGCAACAATGGCTTCTGCTCATAGGTGCGGCCGGTGACCTTGAGGGTAACCCGCTCGGAGCGGCGGGCCAGCTCCCGCAGATAGGCTTCGCTCTGCTCCGGATTGATATGCCACTCGCCGATCTCGAACCCGAAAAACTGCTCGGGAGTCGGGATGGCTTCGTCGTAACGGACCTCGTCGGACAAGTACTCGACGGCATGGGCGGCGGGCGGTGCGGCGATGAACAGGCTTGCGGCCCACAGGGCCGGTATCAGAAATTTCATGGACTCTGGATATCTTTGAAATGATTGCAGGCAGGATAGAGGATCGGCCTTGTTGCTGGCAAACTGGAAATCGCCGCAAACGTCCCCATAATGATGCTATGCCGGTGATCCGTGCTATGATCACAAAAGAATTTTCGAGGTGTTACCTACATGCAATTAATCACTATTTCCGAATCCGCCCAGGCCCATTTCCGCAAACTTTTATCAAGTCAGGATGAAGAAGGCGTCAATATCCGGGTGTTCGTCGTCAATCCCGGTACTCCGAACGCCGAATGCGGCGTCTCCTACTGTCCGCCCGACGCGGTCGAAGAAGACGATATGGAGCTGAAATATGAAGGTTTTTCAGCCATGGTCGACCCGGATAGCGCCGCCTATCTGGAAGCCGCGGAGATCGACTACCAGACCGACAAGCTGGGCGGTCAACTGACCCTGAAAGCGCCCAATGCCAAGGCCCGCAAAGTGGCCGATGACGCGCCCGCCGAAGATCGCATCCGCTATCTGCTGGAGTCGGAAATCAACCCCCAGCTCGCCAATCATGGCGGCCGGGTCGCACTGATTGAATTGACCCCCGAAGGCTATGCCATCCTGCAGTTCGGCGGCGGTTGCCACGGTTGCAGCATGGTGGACGTGACACTCAAGGAAGGCGTGGAGAAAACCATGGTCGAGCGCATTCCGGAAGTGGTTGGCGTGCGTGATGCCACAGAACACGAAACTGGCGAAAACCCCTACTACAGCTAGCCTGTCAGTCAGCCCCGGATCGGAGCTATCCGGGGATAGCCGGAAACAATGCGGACATACCGCCAAGGACAGCAGATACCGCCATGAATATTCTTGTCACCGGAGCCACCGGGTTTATCGGAACCCACCTGACCCACCGACTTCTGAGCCAGAAGCATCAGCTCTGGCTCTACGTGCGTAATGTCAAAAGCGCCCGGCGGCTGTGGGGCGACCGGGTCCAGTACCTGACCAATCTCGCCGATTTGCCGCCAGACGCCGGCATTGACGCCGCCATCAATCTGGCCGGTGAAAGTATTGCCAAAAAACGCTGGTCCCCGACGCGCAAGCGGATCCTGATCGACAGTCGGGTCGACACCACGGAAGCGCTGATCCTCGCCCTGTCACGGCAGGAAAAAAAACCGGAAGTGTTGCTCAATGCCTCGGCGGTCGGTTATTACGGCGATCAAGGCGCTCAGGAAGTCACCGAGACCACCCTGCCCCATCCGGAATTCAGCCACGAACTCTGCAAACTGTGGGAGCAGACTGCCGAAGAAGGCGTCAGTTTCGTAAACCGGGTCTGTATCCTGCGCCTCGGCCTGGTGGTCGGCGCCGGCGGCGGTTTTCTCAAGCGCATGCTGCCGGCCTTCCGTGTCGGCCTCGGCGGCCATTTCGGCCATGGCCGCCAGTACATGTCCTGGGTACACCTTGAAGACGTGATCGGCGTGTTGCTCTATTTGCTGCACCATCCGCAATTGACGGGCACCTTCAACCTGACGTCGCCGGAGCCGGTCACCAATCGGGATTTTACCAAAGCGCTGGCCCGGGAATTACACCGCCCGGCACTGCTGCCGGTGCCCGCCTCGGTATTGAAAATGATGATGGGAGAAATGTCGACCTTGCTGCTGACCGGCCAAAAAGTGCTGCCGCAACGCCTGCTCGCCAGCGGCTACCAGTTCAGGTATCCGAGTCTTGAGTCCGCCCTGCAGGAGGCTCTGACATGAATTCGTGCTCAAACAGGGCCTCGATCCGGGGGCGCATTTCCTGAACCGCCCGGTGGCCCTCTTCGATGGCTTCCGCCGCCCGATCGAATTCCATCAACCCCAGACTGCCCAGCCTCGGCGTGATCAGCAAATCCGGCGGCTCGCCGACCATGCGGCTGCGGGTGATCCGATCCTGCATAATGGCTATGGAGCCGTTAATCACCTCGAAAACCCTGGGTACCGACTGGCCTGAAGCCGGTTCCACCGGTGACTTTCCGCGCGCCCCGAGACCGATTTTATCGAGGAAGCCCGTCTCGCCCATGGGATCCCCGGATCCGGCATTGAATGATGGGGACGATGACAGCAGCATGTCGCCATTCAGGTTCACGGCGATCACCATGTCAGCGCCCATGGCAAAGGCGAGGGATACCGGGACCGGATTCACGAGGCCGCCATCCACCAACCAGCGCTCCTCCAACTTGGCGGGGGTCATGATGCCCGGCAAGCTGATCGATGCCCGCACCGAGTCCCAGACATTGCCGGACCTGAGCCAGACTTCGCGGCCCCGGTGCAGGTCGGTCGCGACTATCCCGAGGGGCTTGTCGAGTTCGTCAAAACTCCGATCCCCGGTCATGTTCCGGAGTTCGTCAATCAAACGCCGGCCATCGGCGAAACCGCCACCGGCCAGCAGACGGATATTCAGATAACGCATCACATCCCGACTGGACAGGCCGCGCATGAAGTCTTCCAGTAACGACAGACCGCCAGCTGCATAAGCCGCGCCGACGAGAGCGCCGGCGGAAGTCCCGGCGACAATATCCGGCTCGATACCCAGGGCCGCCAGTTCCTTGAGCACCCCGATATGGGCACTGCCCCGGGCGGATCCGGAACCGAGGGCGAGACCGATTTTCCGGTGCGGACGAGAGCTGCGCTCCGCAGTCTCCTGTTGCTTTCGTTTTTTGTGGGTGGTCAGCAAAGTAATTACTTCCGCGCTTATTGGATACCGTACTCTTCCTGCAAATATTCCCGCACTGCCTCATGGCTGCCGGCAAACCGGATGCGATCCTTTTTCGCCGCCAGCTGGTACTCGTACATGGGATCATAGTAGTCCCGCAGCAGCGCCTCAATCCAATGACGATGGCCCCCGATATTGCCGCTGGCAGCTTGCCGGGACAGGGCATCTTTCATCATCGCCCGGATCCGCTGATAGCGAAGTCCGCCCAGACGTTTATGAATTCGACCCAGGGCATCGAACAGATATTCCCGGTAGTAATCCATGGCATCTTCCTTATAGACGGCAACATGCTCGGCGTAGGATTCCTCCACATAGCCCCGCTGCAGACGCTCCACCCGGCGCTCGATCGACTCCTCAATCTGGACGATGGGCGACTGCTGCATTTTCTCCTGCAAAGTCATCGGGATCGACAGACTGCCAATCATCTTGCCTTCATCTTCGACGGCGATCGGCGCCAGGCCGGCGTCAGCCAGCTTCAATAGACGGACAGACAACTGGTTCTGGAAATTGATGGCCGAAGGCTGTCCGTCAAGATGACGGCCGAAACTGGAACCCCGGTGGTTGGCGAGCCCTTCCAAATCCAGAGATCGGCCGATAACTTTCAGCAGATCGGTCTTGCCGGTCCCGGTCATGCCGCCGATCATCACCAGGGGCAGCGCCTGGCTCTGCTGCTCCAGATTGTCAATCAGGAAGCGCCGCAGCGCCTTGTAGCCGCCCACGACCATCGGATAGGGAATGCCCGCTTCTTCAAGCCAACGCTGGCCGATCCGGGAGCGCAAACCGCCGCGATAACAATAGAGATAGCCTTCGGGGTGGTTGCTCGCAAACTCTTTCCAGGCCTGTACGCGGCGCTCCTTGACCGCCCCCGACACCAGTTCGTTACCCAACGCAATTGCCGCTTCCTGTCCCTGTTCGCGAAAACTGAGCCCGACCTGGTGGCGCTCGGCATCGTTGAGAATGGGCCGGTTTGTCGCATTCGGAAATGCTCCCTGATCGAACTCGACCTGGGCGCGCAAATCCAGCAAGGGGATGTCGTCCCGAAACAGCTGGCGATAGTTTTCGGTGTCCGGGCGTTGCAGTTTGGTCATGGTCGCAGCACCCGGATCCGGTGGTCGCCGGCCACCGGTACCAATATGCCGATAGCTTCAAAGGGCAGTCCCGCCGCTCGTAGCAGATCGCTGACCTGCTCGCGGGCCTCCGGTGCCACAGCCACCAGCAAACCGCCGCTGGTCTGGGGATCGCAGAGCAATTGTCGGGGGGTGTCTTCCAGGGGTGTCACCTTGTGTCCGTAACTCTCGAAATTTCGTTGGCAACCGCCCGGCGCGCATCCCTGGTCGAGATAGTCGGCAACCGGTTCGAAGGCCGGGATCCGGTCAATATGAATTTCCGCGTCGACGCCGGAGCCTTCACAGATTTCCAGCAAGTGACCGAGCAGACCAAAGCCGGTGACGTCGGTCATGGCTTGCACTCCCGGTATCTTGCCGAGTTCGGCGCCGATGGTGTTCAGCTTGACCATGGCGTCCCGGGCCAGATAGCGGTGCTCGTCCTGCAGCAGGCCTTTCTTTTCCGCAGTCGTGAGAATCCCTACGCCTAAGGGTTTGGTGAGATACAACTCGCAGCCCACCGTCGCCGTATCATTGCGCTTTAGATGCTCCCGAGAGACCAGACCGCTTACCGCGAGTCCGAAGATGGGTTCGGGCGCATCGATACTGTGGCCTCCGGCCAGGGAGATACCGGCGTCAGCGCAGACACTGCGCGCGCCCTCAATAACCTGACGGGCCACTTCCGGCGGCAATTTGTCGACGGGCCAGCCGAGAATGGCGATGGCCATGACGGGCTGACCGCCCATGGCATAGATGTCACTGATGGCATTGGTCGCGGCGATGCGACCAAAATCGAAGGGATCGTCGACCACCGGCATGAAAAAGTCGGTCGTACTGATCAGGCAGTCCCGGTCATTCAATTGATAAACCGCCGCGTCATCCCGGCTGTCATTGCCGACCAACAGCCGCGGATCAGCGGCCATGACCTGGTCAGACGCCAGCATCTGATCGAGTACTCGGGGAGAAATCTTGCAACCGCAGCCAGCACCGTGGCTGTAGCGGGTCAGGCGGATCCCGGTGTTGTCCATTGATGGTCTGATCGTGGAATTTCGCTAACAGGGTAACGAATAGTCTGCCACATTGAACTCAGGGACACGACAAGTCGGCGAAAAAAAACAGCTGGGCGGGAAGAAATTACGGAGATGAACACGCGCCCGGCCCACAGAGGTGGCCGGGCAAAACGGGTTGAAAATCAGTGGTGTTTGCGCAGACGTATGTTCAATTTCTGGCGGTGGGACTCGCAATACTGCTGCAGGTCGTCAATGTCATGCTCGAGGGATTTGACCAGGCTGTCTTCCTTCATGCGGGACAGGGGCTTGAGCAGTTTGGCGGACAGGCTTTTCGGGCGGGCGGAAAAGCGCATGTCGACAATGGTACCGGTTTCCGATGGCAGGAAACTGAACAGGGTGTCGTAGTGGGTGCCGTGGGAATCGCATTCCACACGATAGGACTGGTTCGGTGTGAAGCCTGACACAAAGAATTCTTCTGACGCCAGGTTGCCGAACATGCTGCGGTTACCATCTTTCGTGGAACCCTGGGCCAGCATTTCGATTGCATCGATACCATGTACTTTCTCGATTGCTCGCAGGCGCTCAGTAAAGGCAGAAAATACTTGCTCGGTCGGGGCGTCGATATGGCGGATCAATCGTTTGTCAGGCATGTTTTGTCTCTTCTGTGTTACATCCGATGTCAGAAAGACTACCACCGTCCCCACCCCCCGGAAGGGGCGCAGTTCACATATCTGCATTCATGATTGATTGCCAGTCAGGACCGAAGACTGCGTCACATTTGCCGGCTCCGATCAGCGCTGCGTGCAGGGAGCGGGTCAGATTTTCAGCACTGGCGTCCGGGATGACCAGTGTCAGATGCCGCTCGGTACCGACATGATTGAGACACAATATATCGGCGTGATTGATGCAGCCACTGTTCTGCACCGCCTGGTAGAGTTCCGGTGCCGGCATGCCGACCAGGGTCAGGGTCGCGGCGGTATCAATATCGGTCATCGCCGATATGGGCGCCAGCCGTTCGCGCAACTGCTCCCTGATGTTGCTGTCAAAAACCGCGTTCTCCGTTTCCACAAACAAAGTCAGCCAGTCCTTGCTGCTCGCGACCACCTGGATCGGCAAGTCCAGCGCCCGGAACTGGGCAAATGCCCGGGCCAACAATTCCGGTTGCTGTCCGCGGCGCCCCATGGCCAGGCGAACCCGGGTCAGTCCCCGGCGCAGATTCACGGATTTGACGGTCGCCGTTTCCGGTGTGCGTCCGTCTACCCGGGTTCCGGACAGCTCCGGCCGTTGCGTGCAGCGAACCGACAAGGGCAAGGAGACCTGCATGACAGTTTCAAGGCAGCGCGGGTGCAACACCTTGGCGCCGGCCTGGGCCATCTCCAGGGCTTCATCGAAAGTCAGAGAGGACAGGAGTCGGGCCTCGCTGACCACATGGGGATCGGAGGAAAAAATTCCCGGCACGTCGGTCCAGATTTCCACTTGCCGGGCTGCCAGCAATACGGCGAAACAGGCGGCGGAGGTGTCGGATCCTTCCCGGCCGAGCAGAACCGTTTCGCCGGCATCATTACTGGCAATAAATCCCTGGGTCAGATGGACATCAGCCGCAACGGCGAGACGGCTGGCAAGAGAGGGCCAGGGATTGCAATCGCAGGTCGCGTTGAGGTAGCGGTCGTTGGGGTTGTCGTCATCGGGTGAGACGCAGCGCAGAATTTCGCGGGCGTCCAGCCAGGCCACCTGCTCGCCGGTCAGCGTTTTCTGCAACCAGGCGGCGCCCAGGATCGAGGCCAGCAGTTCGCCGAAGGAGACGACCTCGGCCCGGTCGGCGGCGGTCAACTCTGCCTTGCCGGCAATCCGCCGGCAAATTGCTTCCAGGCCGGCCAGTAAATCCGACAACAAGGCAGGGCCGTCGAGACCGAGCTCCCCGGCCATGTCATGGTGGCGCTTTCGCAAGACGGACAAGCCTTCGGTGAACTGGTCGCGGGCTGCGGCCCGGGCCAGTGTTTCCAGTTCATTGGTGACATTTCTCAGGGCGGACTGGACAACCAGCACCCTGTCTCCCTGACGCCGGGCCTCGGTGATGATGGCCGCAATGGTCTGCCAGTCTCCGAGGCTTGACACAGACGAGCCACCGAATTTGAGAACGATCCAGTCAGGGGGAGATGTGCAATGTTTCGTCATGGGGAAAGTTGTGACGCCCCGGGTTCTGTTGGCGTGAATTGGCGGCGAGTGTAGCAGAAAGTCGCGCTCTGCCTCCAGCGACCGGGCCGGTCTCCGGGCCGGGAATTACACGGTTTGAACCGGGTCACAGCAACGCTTGGGGAAATACCGGCAGCTGTCAATAATCCTCGGCTTGCTGCCACAATTCGATCTTGATGCCTTCCGGGTCCAGGATCCAGGCAAACAGCCCTTCAGCATGCTCTTCGACGTCGGTGACATCCTGACCCTGCTCGCGCAGCCGTGCCGCGAGCGCCCGCAGATCATCGACCCGCAAATTGATCATGAATCGCTTGTCACTGGGTCTGAAGTATTCGGTCTGCTCCTGGAAGGGCCCCCAGACGCTGAAGCCCTTGACGTGTGGATCATCACGCCAGTAAAAGGCCTTGCCGCCCCATTCTTCCGGATCGATGCCCAGGTTGCGCCGGTACCAGTCCAGCAATCCGTCCATGTCCCGGCATTTGAAAAAAATTCCGCCGAGTCCGATCACCCGTCCTTTCGCCTCGCTCATGACGTCTGCCTCCATGGCCGCTCATCCAGGTCGCACAGATCCCAATAGATACGCCTTTTGAACCAGTTGGCGAGCCGTACATTGAAATCCTTGAAGGTGGTCAGTTTTTCATCCTGTTCACTGATACTGCGCCAACTGAATCTGTGGCAATTGTTGGCCAGTGGATCGTAGGTTTCCACGGAAAATATCGCCGCCCGCGCGCGCTCGGCAAACTGTTCGTCAGCGAGGGGGTGGGCCGTTGAGTCACAGGCAACAAAGATACGGCTGCCGGTGCGATTCTGGAGGAATCTTTTGGGTGTGACGGCCCGAACCAGTCCGCTGCCGTGCAACTCGACTATCAGGCCTTCCGGCAACCAGATACCGGTATGTTCGAAAAGACCGTAAATGCCGCAACAGAGGATCGCGCCGGGTACCGGTTTGACCTTGATGTCGGTACGAACAAAATCGCTCGGACGGCGCGCCATCGCCGCACGCTCGGCGGCGGTGTCCGGCTCGTGGGGGTCCGGATCCGGAAGCTTGAAGCGCTCCTGATCCTGACGCCGGATCCGGGAGTTCGCGTCCCTGACGGCGACCGCGCCGGCAACCGCAGCGCCGAGAATAATCCAGGGTAATGGCATGTTTCAAAATCCCTGTGGCATGGGGCCTGATTTCATAATGCCCCATTTACCGGCGCTTGTCTGCCGGCGGGCGACAATTGCCGGTTGGACTTTCCTGTCATACCGAAGCCAGCTTCATGCAGGTACATATTCAAGAATGTGACCGACCTTGACGACCACGGAAAAATGTTGCTTGTGACTGAACACGCCACCGATGTCCACACCGTCGGCATTTTCGATGATTTGCACGATACTTGCCCAGGCGAAATGATGGGTATAGCCCTTGTCGTCATCGACGATGGAAAAATAATCATCCGCGACGTGGACCAACTTCGCGGCATCTATCTTGAAAGGCTTTTCATAGTTGATCCCGACTTCCTTGCCGAGATAGTTTTCCAGCACGGTTTTCACGGCATTGCTCTCCTGCGTTCACTGTCCCTGACCGTCACTTTATCCTAACGTGACAAGTGCATAATAGCGAAGCCCCCGCGTCCTGCTTGACTTGCGCGCCCTTATATGTGACCTTTTGGTAACATATGAACGCAGCTTCCCGCAAAACAAAACCTGCCACGTCCGCCGAACCGGCCCTGGACGATACGGTCTGGTCGGCCCTCAATGACGCTTCCCGTCGCGCCATGCTCGATCTGCTCAAGTCCGGTCCGCTGACCACGAGCGCGCTCTGCGCCCACTTCGAATTTTCCCGCTTCGCGGTCATGAAACATCTGAAGGTTCTCGAGGCAGCCGATCTGGTGATTGTCGAAAGGCGCGGCCGCGAACGGGTCAACCATCTCAATCCGGTCCCGCTGCAAATGATCTACCGGCGCTGGATCCGGCCCTTCGACAAGCTCCCTGCGGATCGCTTGCTGAAACTCAAAGCCCTCGCCGAAACCCCGGAGGAAAACTCATGAACAGACAGAAAGCCGAAATTGCAGACATCACCATGGAACTGGATATTGAGGCGCCCCCCGCAAAAGTTTGGCAGTCACTGACCGAAAAAATCGGCGACTGGTGGCCGGCGGAATTCTTTGCCGGCGGCGAAGCCGGGCAACGGCAGTTTACGCTGGAGGTCCGGCCCGGCGGGCGAATGTTTGAACAATGGGACAACGGCGGCGGCGTGCTTTGGGGTACGGTCGTCAGTGCCGACCCCGGTGTGATGCTGCAAGTGCTTGGGGTTACCTTCCCCGCCTGGGGCGGGCCCCAACAATGGTACGGTACCTGGGAACTGGAATCCCGTGGCGACGGCACCCGTCTCAAATTCAGTGAAAGCACGCTCGGCAGGATCTCCGATGCCAATATTGCCGACAAGGACAAGGGCTGGAGTTTCCTCTGGCAGACGCTCAAAGCTTACGCCGAAGACCGCGATCCGCCTCGCTGGCAGGACTAGTCAGCTTGAATCCGCACCACCAGCTTGCCGGTGCTGGCCCGGTCGAACAGGCTGGCCAGGTGCCCGGGTAAACCTTCGAAGCCGTCGACAATGGTCTCTTCAAACACCAGACTGCCGTCTCGTACCCAGGACGCCACCGCCGCCAGCATTTCGTCATGACGGTTCGCGTAATCCCGCGCCAGGATCCCCTGGATGGTCGCCCGCTGATACAACATGTGATGCAGGAAGCGCGGTCCCGTCTGCACTTGGTCCAGGCCGCCGAGGTACTGGCTCATCTGGCCGCAGATGATGATCCGGCCCCGCAGGTTGATACGGGGGATCACCGCGTCGGTGATCAAGCCGCCGACATTGTCAAAATAGACATCGGCCCGGATCTCCTGATCCGCCAGAAAACTCTGCAAGGCATGATGATCGGGAAAGTCCCGGTAATTGATCGCCAGATCGGCCCCCAGTTTGTCCGTCAGCCAGTCGCACCTGGCGTTACTGCCGGCAAAGGCCACGACCCGGGCGCCGGCTTTTTTGGCGAACTGGACGACCAGGGAGCCGACGGCGCCCGAGGCGCCGGATACCACCACCGTTTCGCCGGGACGGGGCCGGCCGGCTTCCATCAGCCCGAACCAGGCGGTGCGCCCCGGCATGCCGAGTACGCCCAGCGCCGTGGTGACCGGCGCCTGCTCCGGGTCGAGGCGGGCAAGCTGCAGAGCATGGACTTTGGAGTAACGTTCCCAGCCGGTATAGGCGGACACCCAGTCGCCTTCGCGAAAGTCCGGGCTGGCGCTTTTTTTCACCTGGGCGACCACCCCGGCCTGTTGCAGACTGTTCAGGGGATGGGGGCTTCCCAGCTGTTGTTGGCGGACTGCTGAACGCGCATGTAGGGGTCGACGCTGATAAACCGGTTGGCGAGCAATACCTCGTTGTCGGCGAGGCTCGAGGGTATTGGCTCTTCGACCAGTTGATAGTGTTCCGGGCCGACTTCTGCGACCGGACCCTTGACATACATCCAGCGCTGATTGGTTTCCGGCTTCACTTGGCGTCTCCTGTTCGCAGTTGTGTGGAGATGAGGTTCAGGTCAAGCTCCCGGCGGGATCAGTGGATCGGCAGCTGTGCGCCTGTCGTTCTGCCCTTCGCCGGGCCCGGCAAAGGATACCCTCTTGCCAACAGCCACAGCACGCAGGCGACGAGAAGTAACGGTAACACCAGACTGAGCAGCACCGACTCTGCTTCCGACAGGATCCGCGCACTATCCAGACCGGCGGCGATCAGTAGTTGATCACCCAGCGGGCCGTTGGAAAAGACCAGTATGGTGACCAGATTCCAGCCCAGATGCAGCCCGACCGGCAGGAACACCGACCGCGTCTTTGCAAATGCCTGTGCCAGCATCCATCCGAACGCGCCGGTCATCAGGAACACCACCAGCATGGTCGTCCACTGGCCGAATATTTCAAACGAGAACCAGTGATAAATGCCAAAAGCCACTGACGAGAGCATGCAGGCCTTGCGTGCGCCCAGGTATTCAATGGCCTTGTAAAGCAAATACCCCCGGAACAGGAGTTCTTCGTAAAGCACCGAGTTGATATTCCAGCGCAGACTTTCGACGAGCAGGGACAGATCCATTTGCGGATTGATGATCCAGTCGAATCCCGACAGCCAGGCCGTGGCCAGAAATTGGCTGCTCGCGAAGAGTCCGGCGATAAACAGCCCGAGCAACAACTCCATAGCGCGGCTGCGAGGCTGGTTGAACCCCAACTCGGTCAGTGACCGTCGTTCGAGACGCAACAACAGCCAGGAGAGTGCAATCAGGATCAGGGCGATCATGGCAGCGGCCGCCTGCGCGCAGATTTTTGCAGAGCCCGGACAGCCGCGTTCACAGTATAAATTCCGCCGGTTTGTCCCAGGTTTTCCGGTACAGCTTGTCGGCGCGAACTTTCACCTTGTCCCAGAATTCACGATCCTCGGTCAGGGTTTGGCGCAGGGGCTTGCCGCTGTATTGGCGGACAAACCGCAGCACATCTTTTTGGGTCAGACCGATATCCAGGGCGGAGAAATACAGGCTGCCGACATCCTTGACCCGCCATCGCTCCGGGGTCCGGTCGCGGATCTGGGTGCGATGCAGATCGATCAGATTCAGGGTCAGATTGTCCGGCTTCAGGCTGTCATCGCCGTCATTGAGATCCAGCAGGAAATGACAGAGATAGAAGTCGCGGTGATTGACGCCATTGTCGTGCAGACGTCGGCCGATGTCAGCCACCTGGTTGATCAGTTTGCGTTTCAGTGTCGCCGACGGCGGATTTTCCCGCCAGGGCTTGGTGAGCTTTTCCAGGGAGATATTGGCGCCCAGATCCCGGGTGATCAAAAACGAGCGGCGGGTCGCCGGATTGAGGCCCTGCTCACCAAAGGCGACCGCCTCCATGGTGCCGACCCCCAGCGCGTCGAGCTTGTGAATGGCCTGCCATTCCTCCCGGGCGCCCAGCACCGGTTTGCGGCCGTGGCCAAGGCTGATCAGGATCTCTTTCCAGCCGATCCCCCAGTGGCACTTGATGTAGAAGACCTTGCGCGCCTGCACGAAGCGGCTGACCCGGCGATTCTGGAACTCCTTGGCAATCTCACCCTCGATGTCGAAGAATTCCTGAAAGCGCCGGAATTCTTCAAAACAGGATAGCCACTTGGGTTCAATCGTGATCATGCCGGCGCCTCGGCATCGGCTATCCCGGCCTGATCGCGGGTCGCCCGCCGGGCAATGATGTCTGCGGCCTTGTCAATCAGACTGTAGAGATCGGTCTTGTCGCAGTACCAGGGTCCATTGCGCTGCCAGTCATGGCGGGCTTCGCTGGTGAGGATTTCCTGCAACTGCCGATTGAATTTCTGCTGTTCAAAGGGTTCCGGCGTGATCAGGCCCGCGTCGGCCCGTCGGACATGGTAGGAGAATCCGCAATTTTCCGTCGCCAGCACCGGCAATCCGCAAAGCATCGCCTCCACCAGGGTGGTGCCGGTATTTTCCGAATAGGCCGGGTGCACCAGAGCATCGGCAATATGGTAGAAATCGACAACGTCGCTGCGGCCGCCGGTAAAGATCACCTGCTGCTCGATTTTGAGTTTCTTCGCCAACTCCAGAAAGCTGTCCGGTTTGTCCTCGCCCACCACCACCAGCCGTGTGGACTCCCGCAGGTTCGGCGGCAGACTCGAGAGTCCGCGAATGATTCTATCGATGCCCTTGGTCCGGAAACCGGAACCGACATTCAGCAGGATCTTCTGATCGTCCCAGATATTCAGTTCCGTGCGCAGCTTTTGCAGGGCCTCATGCATGGGCCGCTGGCCGAGGATCCGCTCCCGGTTGATGCCCGGGGGCAGCAGGTGGAAACGCTCCAGTTCGGTATCGTAATACTTGCGGAAATTATCCAGTTGCTGATGGGCAATCAACAGGATCTCCGTATCCTTGCCGCGCCCGAACACGCTTTGCTCCAGCTCCAGATAGCGACGGTAGCGAGGCAACAGCTTCACCAGTCGCGAGCGACCGCTGATGGTCTCCGCGTAACAGGGATCGCCGGCGTAATAGATATCCAGTCCCGGGATTTTGATAAAGCCGACGACGCAGTCGAAGTGGCGTTGCTGCTTCAGGGTTTTCAGCTGCTCCGCCAATTCGATATTGCGGCCCTCGTTACTGAGGGCCCGGGACGGTTTGGTGATCACCTCGATGCCGTCGACCGGCTCCCCTTCCCAGCGGCAGGCCAGTACCGTGACCTTGTGGCCCAGGGACACCAGTCTTTTGGCGACCCGCAACATGGTGCGTTGCATGCCGCCGAATTCGAAGTACTTGCTGACGACAAACAGAATTTCTGATTCAGGATCTGACAATGACTTGCTCCTGCCGATCGATAGCATCCAGCACCCGATCCGGCGACAACTGGTTAAGACAATTGTGGTGAACCAGCGGACACTCCCGCTGGAAACAGGGACTGCAATCAAGGTCCAGCGACAAGATGGCGACCGCTTTCGCGAGGGGCGGCGTGAAGCCCGGCGACGAAGAACCATAGGGCACCGCGAGGGGCTTTTTCAGGGCTGCGGCCACGTGCATGAGGCCCGAGTCGTTGGACACGACAAAAGCCGCGCAACTCATCAGATCAATAGCCTGGGACAAGGCGGTGCGGCCGGTCAGATCCAGACAGCGGTTTTCCGTTGCCGCCTGGATTTGTGCCGCCACCGGGCTGTCGCTGGCGGAGCCGAACAGCCAGACCTGCCAGCCTTGCGCCAGTTTCCGGCGCGCGACTTCAGCGTAGTGCCGGGCCGGCCAACGCTTCGAGGGGCCGAATTCGGCACCCGGACACAGGGCCAGGATCGGTCCGTCACTGTCCGGAATTTCCAGATCCGCTTTGGCCCGGGCGACACTGTCCGCATTCACCTCGAAAGCCGGCCAGGGCAGTCGCTCAGGCAATTTCGCGTCCGCCGGATAGGCCAGCGCGCAGAAACGCTCGATCATCAGCGGATAACCCTCCTTGTCGAGCTTGCGGGCATCATTGATCAGACCGTAGCGCATTTCTCCCAGCCAGCCGGTGCGGCGGGGGATCCCCGCGAACCAGGGCACCAGCGCCGACTTCAGGGAGTTGGGCAGGACAATGGCCTGATCGTAGCCTTCGCGGCCGAGCTTTTTGCCCAGTCGGCGCCGCAGCCCCAGCTCCACCTTGCCGTGTCCAACCGGCATTTCGATGCCCCGTCTGACCTGGGGCATTCGCTCGAGCAGGGGATGGCTCCATTTCGGCGCCAGCACATCGATAACGGTGTCGGGGTTGTGCCGGGCGATGGTCAGAAACAGGCTTTGGGCCATGACCATGTCGCCGACCCAGGAGGGTCCGACCACGAGAATGGTGGCGCCGGTATCAGGCGAAGACATCGGGGATAGCCGGGAACCGCCGGTCAGGCGGCTTTGACCAGGCGGAACCGGGTTCCGCAATAGGGACAGGAAGCCTCGCCTTTTTCCCGGAGCGGCAAGTAGACCCGCGGGTGCTGATTCCACAGGCCCATGGCCGGCGTGGGGCAGGCAACGGGCAGGTCCGCTTCGGTGACTTCAATGACTTCGGACTCGCGTCCGCTTGCCGTCACGTCGGCCCGCTCCTGAACCGGTAGGCTTTCTGTTTCCTTCAATTTGCACTCCCGCTTTGCATTTGCGCTCCCGACAGGGGGCGGCCATTTGAGGGGCATTTTACTATTGCTTGTCTGTAAAAATCGACCGCCACAGATCACAGACGCGGGTACGCTCGGCCAGATACTCATCGGCCGGCACCCGGGCCGGTGCCTGTTGCAGGGCCATCCGGTTAACCCGGTTACGGTAATCCCGGTAAATCCCGATCAACGCCTCCGCGTCCTCCGCCGACAGAATGCCGAGCCGGGTACTGGCTCGCAGCAAGTCCGCGTTGCGCGTATCTATCGGGCCCTCGGGCCATCGGTGCCCCTCCGCCAGCGTCCAGAACTGCACCAGAAACTCAATGTCGACCAGGCCACCCGGGCCCTGCTTGATATCGAACTTTCGCTGGTCGCTGCGATCCAGGTTGCCACGCATCCTGTCGCGCATGTCGGAAATGTCTTGTCGCAATTCCGTCGAGGTGCGCGGTTGCCGGATGATCGAATCCCGGATCTCGCCGAATCGGCGCGCCAGATCCGGGTCGCCGGCAACCGGACGGGCCCGGATCAGGGCCTGATGCTCCCAGGTCCAGGCTTCCTGACGCTGATAGTCGCCAAAGGCGTCAATATGACTGACCAGCAACCCGGAATTCCCCGACGGCCGCAGCCGGGTATCAACCTCGTAAAGCAGACCGAGGTTGGTGCGAATACTGAGCAGGTGCACAAGCCGCTGGGTCAACCGGGTATAAAACTGGGATTCTTCCAGCGGCTTGTCGCCATCGGTCATGGCCGCGGGATCGCCCCGATGCAGAAACACCAGATCCAGATCCGAGCCGTAACCGAGTTCTTCACTACCGAACTTGCCGTAGGCCAGGATCTGGAATCCCGGCGTCAGGCAGTCAACCGTGTCGCTGCCCGCCGGCTGGCCATACTTGCGGGTCATGTCTTTCCAGGCTGCCGCCAGGCTGGTCTCCAGAATGGTTTCGGCGATCCGGGTCAGGTGCCGGGACACTTCGCTGACGTCGACCCGGCCCGATACATCCGCTGCCGCCACTTTCAGCTCGTTGGTCTGCTTGAAGGTGCGCAACGCCTCCATCAAATTTTCAACATCACCGCCTTCGATGCGCAACACCATCTGCCGCAGTTCCGAGGTCAGCCCGTCGGCGGTGGGGGCCTGGTACAGGCTGGTGGGAAACAGGAGTTCATCCAGCAGTAACGGGTAGCTGGCAATATGATCGCCTATCCAGCTCGAGCGGCTGACCAGATCGACCAGGTGCTCCAGCATCGGCAGGTTTTCCACCAGCAACTCCAGATAGGCGGTGCGTCGCAACACACTGCGCACCACTTCCAGTAACCGCTCCAGGGTCTGATCGCTAGATGCCGCCTGACCGCAGGCGACAACCAAATGGGGCATCAATTGTGCCAGCCGCCGCTTGCCGCGGGCCGGAAGTTTGAGCACCGCCTGGCTGTCCCGCAGGGCGCGGATCCGATCCAGGGTCCCGCCGGCATCTTCATAGCCGTCACTTTCGAGGTGTTCGAGGACTTCTGCATCGCTGCCGAGATCCTGCCAGAACTGCTCGTAGACCGCATGGGTGTCGACTTCCTCGGTTTCATGCTGATCGGCGAAGGTCGCCTGGAACAATGCGTGCACCCGGGTTCGGAGATCCCTTAAATGCTGTTCAAAAGCGTCCCAGTCACCGGCGCCCATGACCGCCACGACCCGTTGCTGGTCCAGGGACTCGTCGGGCAGCCGCTGGGTTTGCCGATCCGCGATTTCCTGGAGGGTGTGCTCCAGTTTGCGCAGATAACGGTAGGCGGAGGCCAGGGTTTCCGCTTCCTCCGGTTTCAGTTGCTCAAGTTCCGTCAGGGCCCGGACGGCGGGCAGCAACCCGCGCACCTGCAACGACGGTTCCCGTCCGCCGCGGATCAGCTGCAGACTCTGGACGATGAATTCCAGCTCACGGATGCCACCCTCGCCCAGTTTGATGTTGTCACCGAGACCCCGGCGCCGGACCTCAATGCTGATCTGCCGTTTCAACTGGCGGATAGACTCGAGCACCCCGAAATCGATATAACGACGGTAGACAAAAGGTTTCAGCAACTTGCCGAGTTGGGTCCGGAAAGCTTCCGGCCCACCCAGCACGCTCGCCTTGACCATTGCGAACCGCTCCCATTCCCGGCCCTGATCCTGGTAGTACTCTTCCAGTGCCGCGAAACTCATCACCAGAGGGCCGCTGTCACCATAAGGCCGCAGTCGCATATCCACCCGGTAGACAAAGCCTTCGGCGAGGGTGTCGTCGAGGGCGGCAATCAGCCGCTGCCCCAGGCGCAGAAAAAAGCGGTGATTGTCGAGGGGCCGGGAGCCACCCCGGGTTTCACCTTCCGAGGGATAGGTGAAGATCAGATCGATATCAGAGGAAAAATTGAGTTCCTTTGCTCCCAGCTTGCCCATCGCCAGGATCATCAGATACTGGGGCTGGCCGTCGCTGTCGCAGGGGGTGCCCATGGACTTGCAATAATGCCGGTAAAGCCAGGCGTTGGCGCCGTCGATGAGCGCCCGGGCAATGGCCGATATACTTTCGAGGTTTTCTTCCAGATCGGCCATACCGAGTAAATCCCGGCAGGCGACGAGCAACATCCAGCGACGCCGCAACCGACGCAGACGGCGCTGCAAGTCCCCTTCACTGGTCGCCGACGCCAGCGTATCGGTGATCTCCGCCGTCAGTTGCGCGGGGGCAATCCGGCGCGCCAACTCGTCAGCCTGCAACAGATCCGGCGCCGCGCTATAACTGTCAAAAACAAAATCACTGACCGCGAACAGGAACCGCCACTGGCTGTCGTCCAGATCCAGGTGCCGGGCCGGCGGCTTGTCGCGCCCCTGATCGCTCCAGAAGCGCTGCCAGCGCTCGCTGCCCAAATCCGCCAGTTCAGGCGACAGGTTTCCGGGAACTTGAAATGATGTCATTCAGTTACAATTTAAGTCTGCATAGGTCTGGCAATTCACAAGTGTACCTTGTCATTCTTGTAGTCACTAACCGCGCCTTGTCGGCGGGTGCCTGTGGCCGGGAAAAATCTCCCGCCTTGCAGGGAGTGGGCAGGCAGGCTCTAATAGATATTCACACCGGCACACCGGATAGTAGCTGACCCCGGGGCGT
>JASBTO010000109.1 GCA_030148365.1 Kangiellaceae bacterium | reverse complement strand
ATGGCGAGTTCGTCCCGGGTGGCCCGGCTTATGCGCAGTTGATGCCTGATGGCGGACCAACAGGCAACGATTCCCGCAGCGAAGGCTGCCAGCCCCGTATAAAAAATCAATTCCCCAGGTGTGTCCGTTTCTGTTTCTTATCGGCGCAAAATAACAGAATGGCAGTTGTGCCGTGGTTTTTTTTGTCGGATTTGTGGAACAGGACGAATTTCCAGGAGAATGTCGCGGTCTGTTAGCGCCAGGATAATGGGTTGACCCGGTAGTAGGCGGACAATTCGCGGTAAAGTTCCGGATACTGCTGGTTGAGAGCGAGCGCCTGTTCAAAGAAGACTTCGCTGGCGACGGCAAAAAACTCCGCCGGGTTGGTGGCGCCATAGGGATCGAGCAAGCTGTCCTCGCCGCGGGCGGCCTGGGTCTGCAACTCCTCAAATGCCTGCCCCAGCACGCTTGACCAGCGCTGATAATCGCCTTTTCGGCCAAGGTAGGGGACACCATTGGCCGAGCCGGTTTCCTGGTCGAGCTGATGGGCAAATTCGTGAATGACAACATTGGTACCGTCGCCGTAATCGGCGGCGCCTGCCACGGCATCCTGCCAGGAAACGATGACCTGGCCGTGGCTCCAGGACTCACCCAGCAGCGTCCGGTTCCGGTGGTGCAGAACGCCCGTCTCGTCCTGTTCCGGCCGGTTGGCGATAAAGGCGGCGGGATAGACCAGTACGCTCCGCAATTGCGGAAAATAGTCCGTATGCCGGTTCAGCAGCAGCAGGCAGGCCTGCGCGGCGATGGTCACGCGAATATCATCGTCGACTTCCAGTCCCGCGCAGCCGATAAAGTTTTTCTCTTCGAGAAACACCTGAATGTGTCCCTTGAGTTGTAACTGCAAGTCTGCCGGCATGGTCAGAAACCAGGGCAGCCGTGCGCGCAAGACCTTTCGCCAGGCATCGGGGAAGGGGCGCCCGGCGATTCGCCGTCGTTGCATACGACGGCGCCAGGGACGGCTGATGATAACGGCCAGGATCAGCACCGTCACGACGAGAATAACCAGCAGTGGAGACATTATTGTTATCCGAAAGGGTGTTGCAAGAGTGATGGGGGTCCGGGTATTCAATATCAAGTCAGAGGCGCAACTCGGAAAAATTCCGTCGCCAAGGTAGAATGAATCAGCAGCCAGCAGGGAGTCAGGTCAATGACGGAATTTGCCATATGGAAGTAAGGCACCAGGAATTTTCCCCGCTCGAGCGACTGCTGTCGCTGTTTACCCGGATGCGCGCGGGCGAGGGCTGGAGTGTAGTGCTCTTGTGCGCGGACGTGTTTCTGCTGATGTTTGCCTATTACCTGCTCAAGGTGCTCCGCGATCCCCTGATCCTCGCCGAGGGCAGCCCGGAACTGAAAAGTTACGCGACCGCCGCCCAGGCCGGTCTGCTGCTGCTGTTGGTCCCGGTGTTCACCTGGCTCTATCACCATAATGGTCATACCCGCGAGCGCTCCCGCATGCTGCAATGGGTGACCGGTTTCTTCAGTATCAATCTGGTCATTTTCGCTGTGTGCGGCTATGGCTCTGTCAGCGTCGGGCTGGCCTTCTATATCTGGCTGGGCATCTTCAACGTCATGGTGGTGGCGCTGTTCTGGGCATTCGCGGCGGACAGTTACAACGTCAAAAGCGGTCAACGTCTGTTCGCGGTAATCGCCGTGGGTGGTGCCCTCGGCGCCTGGGCCGGCGCCAAAGCCGCCGGTGCCCTGAATGCCAGTCTCGGACCCTATGGCCTGATGATTCTGGCTGCCGTTCTGTTGCTGCTGGTGGCGCCGATTGCGAAGTTCGGCCAATCCCTGATCCCGGCGGCGTCCGCCGCGCGTCAGCGTGACAGGAAGCCGCCGCCGGACAATGCCTGGCGGCGGGGATTCAGCCTGGTGTTGCAGGATCGTTACCTGTTGTTGATTGCGGTTTTTATTGTGCTGATTAACTGGGTCAACTCGACCGGCGAATATATTCTTGCCAGTTATGTCGTGGAAGCGGCGGAACAGGGAGCCCGGACGGGAGAGTTTGCCTCCGAGCAGGATTTCATGACCCGTTTCTATGCCGATTATGTCGCCTGGTTCACCCTCGCTGGACTGCTCCTGCAGTTGTTTCTGGTCTCAAGGCTGTTTCGCTGGTTCGGCGTTGGCGGCGCCATGCTGATATTGCCGCTGGTGATGGTCGCCAGTTATGGCCTGATATTTCTGATCCCGGCGCTGGCCATCGTCCGACTCGGTATGATTGCCGAAAACAGTATCAACTACTCGGTGCAGAATACCGGGCGCCATGCGCTTTTCCTGCCCCTTGATCGGGAAGCCAAGTACGTCGGCAAGAACACCATCGACACTTTTTTCTACCGCTTTGGGGATTTGATTTATGGCGCCAGCGTTTTTGTCGGGGTGACCTGGATGGCGATGGGCGTACAGCAATTTGTACTGTTCAATATATTGCTGGCAACGGGTGCCCTGGCCGTCGCTGCGGCTATTCGCAAGTCCAACAAGGTCCGGGTCCGGGACAACCTGTCCAATGAACCGCCAGTGGTGGCGGCGCCCATTCCCGATTGCGTGGCGCCGGCCGGGGGCTTGACCCGGTTTCGCCTGTCACCGGATACCTTCATGGATCCCGATGTCGGCGATGCGCTGTCTTATCATGTGCAAAGCTGTGACGGTGCACCTCTGCCGAACTGGATCCGGTTCGACGGACTGCGCCGCAGCTTTATCCTGAAGCCGCCGCCGGAGCAGCAAGGAGTAATGGAACTGGAAGTGATAGCCCGTGACTTCGACGGGCTGCAGGCAAAGACCCGGTTCCGGATAATTGTCGAGAACGCGGAGTCCCTGTGAGTAGCTGTTCTACCGGGCCTGCTCGAGTATTTTGTCCCGGCGGCTGAGCAGGGCGCGGATCTGGTATTTGTGCAGCAGTCCGTTCATGGTGGCGGAAAGATTGTCTTCATTCAGGGCCGCCAGATTTTTTCGCAAAGTCGGTCCGATCACGAATCGGGTGTTGGCATGGTCTTGGGGCAGGCTGCGCTTGTTGCGAAAGGCGCGGGAATGATCAATCAGCCACAGGTTGCCATTGTCTTCAGTGTAGAGGCGATTGCCGGTATTGCGATCATCGTTGTAGATAAGCGCGTCGAAGATCTCCATCAAGGCCATTTCGCCCGCCTGATCACACCAGCTGTCAAACTCCCGGTTCTGTGTAATCAGGTCTGATTTGCTGGCACTGTTTTCCAGCCAGTACTGGAGAGCGCCAACCTTGCCGCCCAGCTCCCGCTCAACGGTCACCGGTACCATGTTCAGGCCGAGCATCTGATCCAGGCGCCAGGCGGCAATATCGTGTTGGTAGCGATCCGCCTTGTCGCCGAGGCGTGGCCATTGGCCCCTGTGCAAACCCGGGTCGGAGTCATAGCTTTTGAATATGCCGCGAATTTTCCGTTCGCCATCTGCCAGTGTGACCTTCTCCGGTTTGGTAAAGCTGCCGGCGATGATTTCCGAATCCACCAGACGGGCATTTTTCAGCGCTGCCTCGAGGGTATCGGCGGGCAGATTGTTGGGCGGATCGATCAGGCGTATCGGACTGGCAAGGGGCCGGGAAATGTCCGGATTTTCCGGGTCCAGAACCCGCAAGTCCCCGTTTTCGATCACCAGCGCACTCGGGTGGCCGTGATAATGGCTTTTCAGCATTCCGGTATCGAGCAACAGGACCTTGCCACCCAGCCGGCTCATGACCTGGCGTCCGGGCGTCGGCGTATGGCCGACCACGACGCGCGTGGCGCCCAGCCGGGCGAGTGCAGCATCGACGATGGGCTCCTGCCAGAATTCATGGCACATGCTGTTGCCCCGATACCAGGTCGGACTTTCGCTGCTGATGGGCGGCTCTCCGGCCAACGTGAGAAAGCGCTGCGCCCGGGCCTGCAATTTACGGTCCTGCCAGCGCTTGCCGGGCAGTTGTCCGGCAAGCAGGGCATTGACCACTTGCGCGCGATCCCGCGTGGAAAACCAGGGCTTGAACAATCCGTCCTCAATCAGGCCGTGCCAAAGCTCGAGATATTCACGCAAATTGTCCGTCAGGCTCTGGTTATATTGCGCTACCTCAATCTCGGCGATCCGGGGCGGCAGGCCGCCATGGACAAAAGCGAAGCCGGCCTCGCGGTGGATGAAGGGTTTTTCGAGCAGCCACTTTCCGTATTGACCGTCAGGTTTCATGGCCTCTCGAAGACCGAAAAAGCCGGGTGGATAAAGCTTTTCGAATTCCGTCCTGGCGGCGTTTGAATTCTTCAGATCCCTGGCTTTGAGAAAGTCCCGGTAAGTATCCTTGCGAGCTCTGGCATCTTCGTCAGGCGCGAATGCAGCAAACTCCTCCGCAGACACATAACGCAAATCACCGATCAGATTCATGACTTCATGATTACCGAGCACCATCTGGACCTGACCGCCCCGGGCGGCGGCCTCCTGCTCCAGTCGCATGAGTAAATCCATGACCTGCCGGGAGTCCGGGCCCCGATCCAGCAAGTCGCCGACACTGACAAGATGGGTAGCGCCGCCGGTCCAGTGCAGGCTGGCATCAATCACGCCGGCGGCCTGTAGCAGGGTCGTCAGTTCGTCAAAGGCACCATGCACGTCGGCAAATACCACCAGCCGGGTGCCGGAGTCGGGGGAGGGCGAAGCGTCCGCAAAGGCGTGAACCGGACCGGCTTGGGTCCAGGTGAGGAAGGTCAGAAAACCAAGCAGTTTGTGTATCGACATGAAGCCGCCATCCTTGAGCTTGTTGCCTGAGGATTCACTTTATCATAGCCGGCGGGCGGCCAGAAACAGCGGTCACGGGACCACCGTCGGCCCCGTGATGTGTACCTGGACTAGTGAGGGTTGGCGACCCGGCGATACAGGTAGACGATCACCAGCAGCAGGGCGCCCAGGCCGAGCAACCCTGCCAGCGCGAAGTTGCTGAAGATCGGCAGCGACATGACGAATGCGGCGACTATCGCAATCAGGACACCCATCAGGGCCTCGCCGGTGATCAGACCGGAGGCGATCAACAGGCCCGTGCTCTGCTTGTGCTGCTTTGCGGCTGCGGGCTCCGCAGCCGCACGCTTTTTCAGTATGTGGGCCATGACGCCGCCAATCAGGATGGGCACCGACAGACCGAGCGGCAAATAGACACCGACCGCGACGGCAAGGACCGGGAAACGGAAACTGGAGTCGCGCTTTTCCTGAATCTTGTCGAGAATGATCAGGACGACGGCGAGTGCAAAACCGATATAGATAAATTCCCATTCGATCCCGGCGCCAAAGATACCGCTCGCCAGCGCCTGCATCAGTCCGGCCTGGGGCGCCGCTAGGGGTTGGGCATCGGGATTGATCGGGCTGGGCCGGCCGATACCGTAGCCGGCGTCGAGCACGCCCAGTACAAAAGGGATGACCAACGCCGCGGCGACGACACCGACGACCTGGAAGACCTGTTGCCGCCAGGGGGTGGCGCCGACCAGATGGCCACACTTGAGATCCTGCATGTTGTCGCCGGCGATAGCCGCTGCGGAGCAAATCAGGCCGGCCAGGAAGATCACGGCTATCGGGCCCAGAGTCGCGGCCATGCCTTGGTTGCCCATCAATTGCAGCAAGATCAGCGCGGAGACAATTACCGTGGCGATGGTGACGCCGGAAATGGGGTTGTTCGAGCTGCCCACCAGGCCGGCCATATATCCGGCGACGGAAGCGAAGATAAAGCCGAAAACCAGCATCAGTACCGTCATGACACCGGCAATCAGGTATTTGTCCGGATAGTCGCCGAGGGCGTTGGTAAAGATAAAGAACAGCGGCACGATGGCCAGCACCACGACCAGGCCGACAAAGTTGATGGGCGTATCGAATTCGGTGCGCAAGACCTTGACCGCCTCGGGATGGCGGCTCGCCTTGTAGGCAGTGATGCTGGCCTTGACGCCGTCCACCAGGGGACGGGCCAGGCTGATCAGCGACCAGAGGCCACCGACCATCATGGCGCCGACGCCAATCCGTCGGCAATCCTGCCAGGACTGGCCGGCGAGATTGGCCCAGTC
>JASBTO010000034.1 GCA_030148365.1 Kangiellaceae bacterium | reverse complement strand
GTGTCGGAATCCATGTCGGTGTCGGAATCCATGTCGGTGTCGGAATCCATGTCGGTGTCGGAATCCATGTCGATGTCGGAATCCATGTCGGTGTCGGAATCCATGCCGGTTTTCGGCCCATAGGGATCGACAGGCTCTGTTGCATCGTCGTCCCCGAAATCGTCTTCCTGGATCATGGTGGTGTCATCCGGGTCCATGTCCAGCCGTTCATACGATTGATCGGCGGGTTCGTCAAGTCCACGGTCAGTAGTGGTTGCGGCATCGGGCGCGTCATAGTCGGCATCCTCGGCGGGCGCCGGTTGGTCGACCGGCTCGTCAACGTCCGGTTCGTCCTGTCCGCACCCGAACAACAGACCGGTTGCCAGCAGTAAACTCAATGTCAGTTTGTACATATCGATTTCTCCCTGTCCTGTTACATCCTGCCACGGCAAAAGTCAGGCCGTGTGGTCACACCATAGAAGGTTAGACACAATCGCGGCGGAAAGGTCAGTGTTGCCCGGACAAGTATTTTCGCGGGCAGCCCGGGGGCGACAATGCCCGTGACGGGGTTTTGACCGGGGGCTGCCGGTGTTTCCGGTATCGCTTCGGGCATAATTGTTACGGATTGTTACCCGACAATCGGGGGGACTCGCAAACCAAGTGCCGGGAAATCCTGATTTTTGTGGATCAGGGCACCAGTGTGCGCCGGCACCCGCGGTGTGGACCAGCTTTGACAGCGGATTAAAAATTGTTATGTTGGGCGACCACTCGCGTTCGAGGAATTATTACGTGCAGAATAAATTGATAGCTTTAACCGGCTCAGCCTTGCTCACCGCCCTGGTTGGCTGTGCCCAGAATGAGGTCGACAGTCCGGAAACCGGCAGCTCGCAGGCGCAATCGGTCGCTGCGACTGACAAGTCCGGGCAGGCCGCTCACGACAATGTCCTGCTGAAGGAATGGACCGGCCCCTATGGCGGGGTACCGGCGTTCGAAAAAATGAACCTGGCGGATCTCAAGCCCGCGCTCGAGAAAGCCATGGCCATGACCCTCAAAGAGGTGGATGCCATCGCCAACAATTCCGCGGCGCCGACCTTCGACAATACGATTGTCGCGCTGGACGCTTCCGGTCAGGAGCTTAATCGTATCTTTACCTACTGGGGTATCTGGAGCGGCAACCTGTCCACGCCGGAGTTCCGGGAGATACAGCAGGAAATGGCGCCTAAACTGTCGGCGTTCAACTCCAAGATTACCCAAAACACCAAACTGTTCCAGCGCGTCAAAGCCGTGTACGAAGGGGACCAGATGGAATCCCTGCGTCCGGATCAGCAGCGCCTGGTATGGCTGACCTACAACGGTTTTGCCCGTAATGGCGCCACCCTCGAGGGCGAGGCCAAGGAACGATACGCGGCGATTAACCAGCGTCTGGCAGAACTGCACACCCGGTTTGCCAATAATGTTCTGGCTGACGAGGAAGGCTATGTGCTCTACCTTAATGAGGATCAGCTGGACGGCCTGCCGAAATCACTGGTAACCGCGGCTGCGGCGGCAGCCACCCAGCGAGATCATGAGGGTCAATACGCCATTACCAATACCCGTTCATCCATGGACCCGTTCCTGACCTATTCCGATGAGCGTGATCTGCGCGAAAAAGTCTGGCGGACCTACTACAGTCGCGGTGACAACGCCGACGAGCACGACAATAACGCCATCATCGCTGAAATCCTGAAATTGCGGGACGAAAGGGTTGGCCTGCTCGGGTATGACAACTACGCCCAGTGGCGCCTTGAAGATCGGATGGCCAAGAATCCCGAGAATGCCATTGAACTGCTGGAAGCCGTGTGGCCGGCTGCTATAGCCCGGGTTGAGGAAGAAGTCGCCGACATGCAGGCAATCGCTGACAAGGAAGGCGCCGACATTACCATCGAGCCCTGGGACTATCGTTATTACGCCGAGAAGGTCCGCAAGGCCAAGTACAATCTCGACTCCGATGAAGTCAAACAGTACCTGCAACTCGACAAGCTGCGGGAAGCCATGTTCTACGTAGCCGGCCGCCTGTTCAATTTTGACTTCAAACCGGTCCCCGAAGGTTCCGTCCCGGTCTTCCATCCGGACGTGAAAGTCTGGGAAGTCACCGACAAGACCTCCGGTGATCTGGTCGGACTCTGGTACCTGGACCCCTTCGCCCGCCAGGGCAAGCGCTCCGGCGCCTGGGCCACCAGCTACCGTAGCCATACGACCTACGACGGCAAGAAAACCGTGCTGTCCTCCAACAATTCGAACTTCATCAAAGGTGCACCTGGCGAGCCGGTGCTGATTTCCTGGGATGATGCGGAAACCTATTTCCACGAGTTCGGACACGCGCTCCACTCATTGTCTTCGAAAGTTGCATATCCGTCTTTGAACGGCGGCGTTCGCGACTACACCGAGTTTCAGTCCCAGTTGCTCGAACGCTGGCTGACCACCGACGAGGTGATTGACCGCTTCCTGGTGCATCACGAAACCGGCGAACCGATCCCGGATGAACTGGTCGCCAAGATCAAAAATGCGGCCACCTTCAATGAAGGCTTCAAGACCACCGAGTACCTGGCCTCCGCGCTGGTGGATCTGAAGCTGCACACCACCGATCCGGAAGGCATTGATCCCGATGCCTTCGAGCGGGAGACGCTCGAAGAACTGGGCATGCCCGACGAAGTGGTGATGCGTCACCGCACCCCGCACTTCGGTCATATCTTCTCCGGCGAAGGTTACTCCTCCGGTTACTATGGCTACATGTGGGCAGAAGTGCTGACCTCTGACGCAGCAGAAGCCTTTGCCGAGGCGCCTGGCGGTTTCTACGACAAGGAAGTGGCGGCGAAGCTGGTCGAGCACCTGTTCTCGGTCCGTAACGCTGTTGACCCGGCGGAAGCCTATCGGGCGTTCCGCGGCCGTGACGCCAAAGTCGAAGCGCTGATGCGGGACCGGGGTTTTCCGGTCGAAAAATAACAGCCAGACGCTGGTTGTACCGGGCCCGGCAGTGAAAGCTGCCGGGCTTTTTTTTGGTTCATCGTCGAATACCCTGGAAAGACGCTAAGCCCCCATGACTTCATTCCTCAATCTCTTTGAAACCAAGCGAAAGTCCACTCGGCAGTCCGTGCAGGAGTCCGGCATGGACCACGTTTTTCAACGGGGAGACTGCAAAGTAACGTAGCCCGGATGGAGCGAAGCGGAATCCGGGGAAGCCGGCACCTGTCGGGCAAAATTGTACCGAGCACTACTTATTGCTCTGGCTTCGGTTCCATTTTAAATACCCGCTCGCCCGCCACCCAGGTCTGCAGAACTTTCGCTTTCCACAACTGCTGTTCCGGCTCGGCAAAAATATCCCGGTCAATCAGAATGAAATCGGCCCATTTGCCCGGCTCCAGATTGCCGAGGACCTTTTCCTGGTGGGCTGCATAGGCGGCGTCCAGGGTAAAGGCGTTCAGTGCCTGGGGAAGATTCAGGGCTTCTTCGGGCCGCCAGCCGCCGGTTGGATTATTGTCCCGATCCTGGCGGGTGACCGCGGCATGCAAGCCGAAAAACGGATTTGCCAGTTCCACCGGAAAGTCCGAGCCGGCGGCCAGGACTGCACCGCTTTCCAGCAGGGATTTCCAGGCATAGGCGCCGGCCAGTCGCGACTCGCCGAGCCGGTCGCTGGCCATGTTCATGTCAGAGGTTGCGTGGGTAGGTTGAACCGACGCGATGACGTCCAGCGCGGCGAAGCGGGGAATATCGTCCGGCGCAATGACCTGGGCGTGTTCAATGCGGTGTCTGGGATCGGAGCCCTGGCTGCTTTGGTCTTCCAGTATATTCAAGGCGATGTGGTTGGCCCGATCGCCAATGGCGTGAATGTTGGCCTGGAAGCCGGCCTTGACCGCCCGGGTGACGGCAGCCTCCAACTTCCCGGGCGCCGTGACCAGCAATCCGTAGCTGTCGGCCTTGTCGCTGTAGGGGGCGAGCAGGGCGGCGCCCCGGCTGCCGAGGGCGCCATCGGCGTAAAATTTCACCGAGCGGATAGCGAGTTTGTCGTCAGTGGTCAGCACCGGCCCTTTGGCGAGTAGGCGCTCCAGGCGCGGCTCGGAAGCGCTGAGCATCGCATAGATCCGGATCGGCATCAGGCCGTCGCGGGCCAGTCGCTGATACAGGTTGTAGGTTGCCTCGTCGATCCCGGCATCGTGAACCGACGTAATGCCGAGCGCCGCGAGATGGTCGAGAGCCAGTTGCACCGCTTGCTCCCTCTCAAGGGGCGTCAGGGGCGGTAACTTGCTCTCCAGCAACTTCATGGCATTGTCGACCAGGATCCCGGTGGGTTCGCCCGACGCGTCCCGCAGTATCTCTCCGCCTTTCGGGTCCGGCGTGTTCTTGTCGATGCCGGCAAATTCAAGCGCCTTGCTGTTGGCCCATCCGGCATGGCCGTCGACCCTGCGCAGCCACACCGGTTGGGATACATCGAGTTGGTCGAGTTGCGCCGCGGTGGGGAATTCTTTGCTTGCCCAGAGTACCTGATTCCACCCGCGTCCCTGGATCCAGGGCAGTCCGGGATTGGCCTTGCCGTAGCGGGCAACGGTTTGCAGGGTGGCTTCGAGTGACTCGATGCCACGCAGATCAACGCGCAGCAGATTGAGACCAAGGTTGAGGATATGGCCGTGGGCATCGGTAAGGCCGGGCAACAAGGTCGCGCCTTTGCCGTCGAATCCGGCGGTCACCGGATGCCGGGATTCCAGCTCCTGGCGGCTGCCGGTCGCGATTACCTTGCCGTCGTCGAACAGGATTGCGTCAAAGTTGCGCAAGCGGTTGTCCTGGATATGGTAGCCGTGAATGTTGTAGAGCAGTTTCGGCAAGGCGTGGGTGACGGGCGCCAGCGTTAACAACAGGGTGAGAGTGACTAGGCGAATTTGCGCGACCATGGGCGGATCCCTTCCGGAAGTAAAGTCCTGCACTATAGTCAAGGCGAAGCGGATAGGAAAGTGGGTGGGGCAGGGGCACGTTCCCCGGTATTTCAGGCGGGGTTCCCGGGTGTGAAGGCCGAGCTGTGCAATCAGGATTAAATCGGAATGGTTTGCGCTCGCCTTATTGGGTTATTCTGACAGGCTGATGCGGGACCAGGACCGGCGCAGCTGTTACCGGTCCGACTTCATGGCCCCCGACGCGACTGATGAGTTGTTGAAAGCATTGCCAAACTGGGCAATGATCGCGACTGGCTCTGATTACTCGCATCCGATACAAGGAAATCCAGGAACCTCAGGCATGAAACTTCCTCTGATTTTATTCCCCGCCGTGGTCGCACTGGCCGCATGCTCACACTTTGAGTCGAAACCGCCACCGGTTACCGAAGCGCAACTGCAAAGCGCGCTGGCCACACAACAACAGGCATTGAATGAAATTCAGACCCGGTCCTGCATGTCGAGGGAGCAACTTGAAACTGTTCAGCGTGAGCATGATGCGCAGCTCGAAACTGTCAGCAAGCAACTCACAGAACTCCAGCGGGAGATCAGCAAAGTCCACGAACTTGCGTCTGTGCCGCCGCAGATGGCGGCAGAACCCAAGGCGCTGGAAGAGGCCATCTGCCCGACGGAGTCGATCAGCGACATGGTCATACTCGGCGAAGTGGAAGCCGTCTATGTCGCTGAGGTCGAAAGGGTCTTTGACACCCGAATTGACACGGGTGCGGAATCCTCGTCATTGGACGCACTGGGCATGGAACTGTTCGAGCGGGACGGAGATACCTGGGTTCGTTTCGGCTTGCGCAAGCGGGAGTCGGATGCCGAGCCGGTGATGTTTGAATACCCGGTGGAAAAGTTTGTCTGGATCAAGCAGGCCGGGATTGAGCAACCGGAAAAGCGCCCGGTTATTCATGCCCATCTGAAGATTGGCAAGTACCGTGCCGAAACCGAGCTCAACCTTTCGGATCGGAGTCACCTCGATTATCCGCTGTTGCTGGGGCGCAAATTTATCAAGGATATTGCCCTCGTTGATGTCAGCCAGCGCTATATTCACGGTAAACCGGAAGCGCTGCGCCAGGCCCGGGAAAAACTGAAGGCGGACAAAGCTGCCCGCGACCAAGAAAAAGACATCGAATAAGGCGTCAATAATGGAATCAAAAAAACCGTTTTATTTTCTGGTTTTCCTGCTGTTTATCACCGGGCTGGGGGCCTCCATTTACCGACACGTCGTGCACAAGGTACCCCTGTTGCCGGGCGAGCGGGTGGAGAGTTGGGATATTGATGCCCGTATCAGTTTTGTGGCGAATGGCGGACCGGTTGAAGCGTCCCTGACCCTGCCCAATGATCCGGCTTACGACATTCTGGTCGAGAACACGACCTCCAGCGGTTACGGGTTGACCATCAGTGACAGTGGCGGGCAATCGGGACAGCGACGCGCTATCTGGTCGGTCCGGCAGGCCTCCGGCGAGCAGACGCTCTATTACAAGGTGACCGTGACCCCGAGCGGTGAGAGTCGCCTGGTCGCCAAGGAAGAACCGCCCATACCCGGTGCGGTGAGTTGGCCGGTCAGCTTGCGCAGCGCCGCCGAGCAGGTGGTGGCCGAGGCCTGGGGGCGCAGCGCCAATCCGGTCACCTATGCGCGGGAAATTGCCAAAATGCTCAGCGCCGATGACAAGAGCCAGAATGTCGAGCTGTTGCTGGCAAGTGCAGAGCCGCCCGGTCTGTTTGTGCGTTTATTGCATACCGCCGAAATTCCGGCGAAAAAAGTCAACGGATTGTTTCTGGAAGACCTGCGCCGCCGGCAAACCCTGGTGCCTCTGATCGAGGTCTACCAGGAAGGCGAGTGGTATCTGTTCAATCCGGCAACCGGTGCCGAGGGCCGGCCCGAAAACCTGTTGCTCTGGGAGCGGGATAACCGCTCGGTACTGGATGTCAATGGCGCCTCCGACTCCAGGGTTTCCTTCTCGATGTTGCAGCGACTGCGCTCTGCCCTGTCGACCTCCGTGGAGCTACTTGAAAAGCAGAATGGCTCGGATTTTTCTCTCTACCAGTTGCCGCTGGAGGAGCAGAGCCTGTTCAAGGGTATTTTGCTGATCCC
>JASBTO010000010.1 GCA_030148365.1 Kangiellaceae bacterium | reverse complement strand
CTTGACCGCCTGACCAACGATTTCCGGGCCGATACCATCGCCGGGCAATACCAGTATTTTTTTCATATTCAATCCGTTTCAGTTCCAGTCAGAGTTAATCGTTGAACAGCCAGGGCACCTGTTTGCGGCGACGCTCTTCGTAGGTCGCAATCGCGTCTGCCTGCTGCAGGGTGATGCCGATATCATCAAGGCCATGGTAGAGACTGTGCTTGCGATCCGGCTCAACGTCAAAATTGATGACGTCGCCATCGGGCAAAGTAATGGTCTCTGCCTCGAGATCGACCGTTAACCGGTAGCCTTCGTTTGCCGCCGCTTCAGCAAACAGACGGTCGACAATTTTTTCTTCAAGAACAATAGGCAAGATGCCATTTTTGAAGCAGTTATTGAAGAAGATGTCAGCAAAGCTGGGGGCAATTACGCAGCGAAATCCGTAGTCCAGCAAGGCCCAGGGCGCGTGCTCCCGACTGGATCCGCAGCCGAAATTGGTCCGGGCCAACAGAATTTCGGCGCCTTCGTAGCGGGGCTGGTTGAGCACGAAATCCGGATTCAGCGGGCGCGTGCTGTTGTCCATCCCCGGCTCGCCGTGATCCAGGTAGCGCCATTCGTCGAACAGGTTCGGACCGAAGCCGGTGCGCTTGATGGACTTGAGAAATTGCTTGGGGATGATGGCGTCAGTGTCCACATTGGAGCGATCCAGCGGTGCGACCAGCCCGGTCAGTTTGGTAAAGGCTTCCATGATCAGTGCTCCTGTACAGGTTCGAGGTCGCGGATGTCGACAAAACGGCCATGCACTGCGGCGGCGGCCGCCATCGCCGGACTGACCAGGTGCGTCCGTCCGCCCTGCCCTTGCCGGCCTTCAAAGTTTCGGTTCGACGTCGAGGCGCAATGCTCGCCCGGTTCCAGTCGGTCGGCATTCATGGCCAGACACATGGAGCAACCGGGTTCCCGCCACTCGAAGCCTGCTTCCAGAAAGATCTTGTCGAGGCCTTCCGCTTCCGCTTGCGCCTTGACCAGTCCGGAACCGGGCACCACCATCGCCTGCTTGATGCTGTCGGCGACCTGACGACCCCTGGCGACCTCGGCAGCCTCCCGCAGATCTTCAATCCGGGAGTTGGTGCAGGAACCGATGAAAACCCGATCCAGCGGGATGTCACCCACGGCCATGTTGGCTTTTAACCCCATGTAGGCCAGTGCCCTGTCCATGCCTTCCTTCTTGATGAGATTGGTTTCCGCGGCCGGATCCGGGACCCTGGCCGAGACCGGCACCACCATTTCAGGCGATGTGCCCCAGGTCACCTGGGGTTCGATATCCTCGGCCCGCAATTCCACGACCGTGTCGAACTCGGCGTCGGGATCCGAGTGCAGATCCTGCCAGGCGGCGACAGCGGCGTCCCAGTCCTCGCCCTTGGGCGCAAACGGACGGCCTTTGACGTAGTCGATGGTTTTCTGGTCGACCGCCACCATACCGACCCGGGCACCCGCCTCAATGGCCATGTTGCAGATGGTCATGCGGGCTTCCATGGACAGGTCCATAATGGCGGAGCCGGCAAATTCGATGGCATGGCCGCTGCCGCCGGCGGTGCCGGTTTTACCAATCACCGCGAGTACGATGTCCTTGGCGGTCACGCCATGACCCAGTTTTCCGTCGACCTTGACCAGCATGTTTTTCATCTTCTTCTGGCGCAGACACTGGGTGGCCAGCACATGCTCGACTTCCGAGGTACCAATGCCAAAGGCCAGGGTCCCGAAGGCGCCGTGGGTCGCCGTGTGGGAGTCACCACAGACCATGGTAATGCCCGGCAGCGTGTAGCCCTGCTCGGGACCGACCACGTGCACAATGCCCTGGCGGGTATCGCTCATGGTGAATTCGGTAATGCCGTACTCGGTACAGTTGGCATCAAGCGTGTTGACCTGGATCCGCGACACCGGATCGTCAATGCCCTGGGCGCGACTGGTGGTCGGAACATTGTGGTCGGGGGTGGCCAGATTGGCATCGATGCGGCGGGGCTTGCGATCCGCCAGACGCAGGCCTTCAAATGCCTGGGGTGACGTCACCTCGTGGAGTAACTGGCGGTCAATATAGATCAGTGCCGAACCGTCGGGATTTTCGGCGACCAGATGGTCGTCCCAGAGCTTGTCATAAAGGGTTTTGCCAGCCATGTAGCCTCCATTGGAAATGCTGAGCCATTGCGAGATGGCGAGGGAGGATCCTAGCGAAAGCCATTAAATTACACAAATTCATTTATTTTATATTTTCAATAACCAACAGGAATCCATATACTGACTTTTCGCATCCAAGATCAGGTGCCTGATGGATACCGAACTCCTCAATACCTTTCTGGCCGTGGCCCGCAACCGCTCCTTCACCCTGGCGGCCCGGGAGTTGCGCCTGACCCAACCGGCCGTCAGCAAGCGCATTGATCGGCTCGAGCAACTGCTCGGCACCAGTCTGTTTGACCGTATCGGTCCCCACGTGCTCCTCACGGATGCCGGTAAATTGCTACTCGACAAGGCGCCGGGGGTGCTGGTGGCGGTCGAGGATTGCCAGCGGCAAATCTCGGATTTGGGTGGCTCGGTTTCGGGCAGCCTCAGTATCGGTACCAGCCATTATATCGGCCTGCACCGCCTGCCGCCGGTTCTGCTGAAATTCCAGGAAGCTTTTCCCCGGGTCGATCTGCAACTGGAATTCATCGACTCGGAGCAGGCCTATGAGATGGTGCTCGCGGGTACCATCGAAATGGCCCTGATGACCCTGCCCGAAAACCGGGATTCCCGGGTCGTCACCCAGGTCCTGTGGCAGGAAGAATTACAACTGGTGTGCCACGAGGATTATCCCCTCGCCTGCAAGAAACGGATATCCCGGCAGGATTTCAGTGACTATCCCTGCATCCTGCCGGGGGCCCACAGTTTCCCCCGGGATCTTTTCGAAGCGCGTCTGCGCAGTAACCGGATACCGGTCGGCCAGGTCAAGTCCGCCCATTATCTCGAGATCATCGCCAAGCTTGTCGCCGCAAAACTCGGCTGGGGGCTGTTGCCGGAGACGCTGGTCAAAGCGCCGCTGGTAACTCTCGACCTTGCAGGCACTGCGATGCGCCGCGATCTGGGTCTGCTGTATCGCACCAACCGGACTCTGTCCAATGCCGCCCGAAGCCTGTTGGCCATGTTACAGGCTTAAAAGCCGGCAGCGTCAACCTTCAGATTTACTGCTCTTCGCCGGAATCCTCTCCATCCGAATCCTGTTCACCGGCATCTTCAGCTTGCTCGGTATCGGCTTCGTTTTCGGTGTCATCACCAGCATCGCCTTCAGCCATGTCTGTATCAGACATTTCATCAGCACCAGGACCGCCAAGGGGCGCTCTTGTGCCCGCTTTGACTGCATCACGCGCCTCCACAGAAGTATTTTGCACTTCCTGCGCCAAGGCCGTCAGTTTGCCGGCAAACTCCTTGAGTTCTTGCGCCTGATTTTTCAACTGGCTCAACCGCTGCCCCATGGTGCTCAGTTCGCCATCGCCCCGATGCTCGCTCGCTTCAAGGGTTGGCGGCGCCTGACCGGCGGCGCCCGGCGCGGGTTCGCTTTCTTCTTCCGTGGAGGTGTCAATCGGAGTGTAGCCGACTGCGGCGGCTTCCGCGGCCAGGCTAATGGCGCTGGCGGCTTCATTGAGCGCTTCGCGACTGGTTTCGAGGGACTTTTCCAGCGTGGTAATAGTGGCCGTGAGAGCCTCATTGTCATCAGAGCCCGTGTCACATCCGGGCAAGACCAGGAGTGCAGCCAAAACAGTAACCGTTAACTTGTTCATCTGGCTTTCCTTTTTCAGATATTGCAGGTCTTGATCACAAGACGGTTAACCGTCGGTTAACTGATAAAATGATAGCTACCTCACCGCTCGTTGTCCAAGTCTCACTACTTCATTATAAACAGGGTTTTTCATCGGTTTTTCTTATATTTTTTGCCCTGTTGACGCGGGGCTTAACGACAGCTTATCTATCTTTTGCGTTGGGCTAATCCGGGTCCTATAATCAATGACAATCCATCATGGAGGATTGATCAATGAAAGCTTCCCGCTATTTACTGCTATTGCCGCTCACGCTGCTGTTTGCCTGTTCAAGCCAGCCAACAACCGACTCCGACGCTCCGGATATGAACAAACCGGAACCCGCCCTGGCCACGAAAGCAGGCGCCCCCCTGTTTGAAGGACTTGGCGATCACCAGCACCCGATCACAACAGACCAGGATGCGGCACAGCGCTATTTCGACCAGGGCCTCATCCTCGACTTCGGTTTCAATCACGCCGAGTCAACACGCTCCTTCCGGGCGGCTCAGAAACTCGATGACGACTGCGCCATGTGCTACTGGGGTGAAGCCCTCGCTCTCGGCCCCAATATCAATGTGACGAGCAATGGCAAGGCCATTATGTCCGATGCCGATCGCCGTCAGGCCTATACCGCCATCCAGAAAGCCCTCAGTCTCAAAGACAGGACCACCCCGGCAGAGCAAGATTACATCGATGCGCTTGCCGCCCGTTACAACGGTGATCCCTCAAGCCCCCGGGAACCTCTCGACCAGGCCTACGTAGATTCCATGCGGCAACTTGCTCAGAAGTATCCGCAAGACGACGATGCCCAGGCGCTCTTTGCCGAAGCCATGATGACGACCATGCCCTGGGACTACTGGCTGGACGAGAACAGTCCGAAACCGGGTACCGTAGAAGTGATCAATGCCCTGGAAACCGTGATCGCCCGCAACCCGCATCATCCCCTCGCGCTGCACCTGTATATCCATGCAGTCGAGGCATCCTCGACGCCGGGTCGTGCCGAGCCGGCAGCGGACAATCTGGCGGGACTGGTTCCCGGCTCCGGCCATTTGGTGCACATGCCGGCCCATATCTACTGGCGGGTCGGGCGCTATAACGATGCCTCCGAAGCCAATATCAGAGCCGCGAGAGTCGATGAGGAATACATTGCCCAGTGTAATGCCCAAGGTTTCTATCCGGCCCTGTACTATCCTCACAATATTCATTTCCTGTGGGCCGCATCGACCATGGAAGGCCGCAGTGAACTGGCAATCGACTCGGCTCGAAAAGTCGCAGACAATGTTCGCCTCGAGCAGATCCGCGAATATCCGTCGGTCGAGTTTTTTCACACCATTCCGATGCTCGCCCTGGTGCAATTCGGTCATTGGCAGGAAATCCTGCAGGAACCCGAGCCACCGGAAGGTCTGGATTACTCCCGGGCGATCCGCCATTACGCCCGCGGCGTCGCCCAGGCCCGCCTCGGCAAGCTTGACGAGGCCCGCGCCGAGCATGACGCCCTTGTACCCCTGCGGGACGAGGCAACGGTGCATTTTCTCGATTCCCGGGATTACCCTGCCAGTTCCTTGCTGAAAATCGCCGACGATTTGCTGCTGGGCGAAATCGCCATGGCCGAGCAGGACTATGGCGCTGCCGTGGAGCATTTCCAATCCGCGGTCGCCGAGCAGGATACCCTGCCCTACATGGAACCGCCCTTCTGGTACTACCCGACCCGCCAGTCCCTGGGCATGGCATTGCTGGAAGCCGGTCAGCCGGCGAAAGCAGAGTCCGTCTACCGGCGGGATCTGGAGGACTACCCGCGCAACGGCTGGTCCATGTACGGCTTGATGCAATCTCTCAAAGCCCAGAACAAGACGGCCGAGATGCAGCAAATCAAGAGCCGCTTCGACAATGTCTGGGCCAACGCTGACGTGGAATTGTCCGCTTCCCGCCTGTAGTTGTCCCTCTTGCAAGTGGTGTGAAACCCCGGCTTCTGGCCGGGGTTGCCAATGCGCTGGGCATTGGTCCGGCAATTGACTAGAATCGATGGCCTGAATCAAGCGACTTGTGATTGCCCATGAAATTGACCCACCTGGTACTGCTGATGATTGTCTGTTTGCCCCTGTCCGTCACCGCTGAAATCAAGTCCCAGGCCCATAACGGTTTCCATATCCAGATAGAAAAGGTCATTGCCGCGCCACCGGAAAATGTCTATGACAAACTGGTCAACCAGGTGGGTAAATGGTGGCACCCGGATCATACCTGGGCGGGAAAGTCCTCAGCGCTTTCCATAGAGGCCAGCCCGGGCGGCTGTTTCTGTGAGCAGCTTGACGACGGCGGCGTCAAACACATGGAAGTCGTCTATGTCCGTAGTGGTTCAGAGTTGCGGATGACCGGGGGTCTCGGCCCCTTGCAGATGACCGGCGCCCATGGCGGCATGAGCTGGCGCCTTGACGCAGCGGATGACGGCAGCAAACTGACTTTACATTATCGGGTGACCGGTTTTCTGCCGGGTGGCATGAACCAGTTTGCCGGACCGGTCGACGACGTTCTGCAGGTCCAGCTCAACCGGCTGGCCGCTTTTGCCGAAGGGCGCTCGCTGGCCGTGGCCAATACCCCCGCGAAATAATCCTTCCTGTTTGCCGCCGGGTCAGGCGGTGACTTCATGCCGGGGCGGATACTGGCTGCGAAGCCGGTCAAAGTGTGCCGCGAGGGGCGGCTTTGCCCTGCGCAAGTCTGCCTCGTCAGCTCGCAGCCGATCGCCAAGCTCCGTTAACGCGGCCTTCAACCGATCGGGATCGTCGAGCGCAGACCGGGACTGCTCACCAATCCAGTCATTCAGTGAAGATTGCACCGGCACTTGCAACCATTGGCAAAACTGCCGGTACAGGGCAAAGCTGCCTCGTACCTTGCCTTCAACGCTGTACCCGGCAATATGGGGGGTACCGAGCCAGGCGCACGCCAGCAAGTCCGCGTCGATTGCAGGTTCCTGCTCCCAGACGTCGAGCGCGAACTCCGGTCCCCGGCCCTGCTCCGCCAGTTCTCGCAATGCCCGGTTATCCACGACGGCACCGCGGGAAGCATTAACCAGGAGTTGGCGTCTGGTCATGCCGGTGAGTAAATCTTTATCGGCCAGGTGCCAGGTCGGCCAGGGTCCGCTCCGTTCCAGAGGCACATGAAAGCTGATAACGTCCATTTGACGCAATGCCTGAAAAGACACCAGCTCCCGGGGGTCTGCCGCTGCCGACAGGGGCGGATCGCACAAATGACATTGAATGCCGAGAGCGGCAAGCAGACGGGCGGCCTCGCTGCCGGTATTGCCGGCACCGACAATGCCCACCTGCAAATCCTCCGGGCTGCGATTCCGGCTTCTGCTCCACTCCAGAATGACGCCGCTGACGTACTCTCCGACCGCCCGGGCATTACAGCCCGGCGCAAACGCGAAGCTGATATCCCGTGAGCGAAGATAACCGGTATCGATATGATCGGTGCCAATGGTCGCGCTGCCGACAAATCCTACGCGGGTTCCGGTCAGCAAGTCCTTGTCCACCCGGGTGATCGAGCGCACCAGCAATACGTCGGTATCGAGCAGATCGGCACGGCTGATGGCCCGGCCGGGCAAGATCCGGATCTTGCCGAGACTCCGGAACAACTCTTTGCACAGAGGTATATTTTCATCGGCGACGATTTGCAATTCCCGCTTCATGGCTGATCGAGAGTCCTTGTCTTGCTTGCTCGGGGCGCTCCGGCATGACTGCGACGGGAAAAAAAACCCCCTTGGCCGCCAGAATTCGCTAAAATTGCCGCAATCTTTAGCAAAGAAGTCCCGGTAATGCCAGAAAAAGTCGCCAAATGCTACGAACAGATCCTTACGGAACTGGGTGAAGATCTCAGTCGAGACGGTCTCCGAAATACACCGATGCGTGCCGCCAAGGCCATGAAGTTCATGACCCAGGGTTATCATCAGGATCTGGAGACCGTTGTTAACGGTGCCATCTTTGAGTCCGACAACGACGAAATGGTGGTGGTCAAGAATATTGAGTTGTACTCCATGTGCGAGCATCACATGCTGCCCTTCATCGGCAAATGCCACGTGGCCTACCTGCCCCAGGGCAAGGTCATCGGACTGTCCAAAATTGCCCGGATCGTGGACATGTATGGCCGCCGCCTGCAAATCCAGGAAAACCTGACCAAACAAATCGCCGACGCGGTCATGTCCGTCACCGGCGCCGACGGGGTCGGGGTCATTATCGAAGCCAAGCACATGTGCATGATGATGCGCGGTGTCGAAAAACAGAATTCCGTCATGAGCACTTCCGTGATGCTCGGCGCCTTCCGCAACTCCCAGTTGACCCGCACCGAATTCCTCAAGCTGGTCATCGGCTGAGCCACACGCGCCCAGGGCCGATGCCTCTGACGATTGAGCCGGCGCGGCTGGAGTGGCGGGACGGCGAGCCCTGGTCGCGGGATTTCGGCGACCGCTATTTCTCAGGCGGTGCTGGTCCGGGCGAATCCCGTCACGTATTTCTGAACGGCAATGATCTGGAAAAGCGTTGGCGTGCCGGCGCCGATCCGGGGCCGGTATTTACCCTTTTCGAAACCGGCTTTGGCACCGGTCTGAATTTCCTGCAGACCGCCGACTTGTGGGAGCAGACGCGC
>JASBTO010000009.1 GCA_030148365.1 Kangiellaceae bacterium | reverse complement strand
AATCTCGGCAAAGTTCTTGGCCGCACCGCCGAATTCCTTCGACAGAACCGTGGCAATCGCCGCTGTCAGCGTCGTCTTGCCGTGGTCAACGTGGCCAATGGTTCCCACGTTTACGTGGGGTTTACTGCGTTCAAATTTTTCCTTAGACATATTCGCCTCCCGGAAGCTTAACGTTCAAGTTGCAATCAAACGGGCAAACCACTGGGCCACGCCCTGCTTACACCCTTACTTTAAAAACTGGTGCCGATAACCAGATTTGAACTGGTGACCTCTCCCTTACCAAGGGAGTGCTCTACCGGCTGAGCTATATCGGCAAGTGTTACCTTTACTTCAACCTTGCTCGACCTTGCGAGCCGGGTTTTGGAGCGGGTAGCGGGGATCGAACCCGCATCATCAGCTTGGAAGGCTGAGGTTCTACCATTGAACTATACCCGCCTGTCCCGCCTGTCAGGTCGCGTTGGCGACATGACATATATAGGTGGAGGTTCGTCACTCCCGGCATCCTGCCTGTTCACTTCCCTGCAAGCCCCTGATATTGAAGCATCAGAAGCCGTTAAATTTGGTGGAGGGGGCAGGATTACTCAGGGCGTCCTGCCCTTCGCCCTATCGGGCCGTCGCTATCGCGCCGTTCCAGTTCGCTCCCGGCGAACTGGTCGAACCTTTTCCGGCTCGAACCCTACCCTACGCTGCCACTCTGCTTCGCCGGAGCCGGAAACTTCCGGGCACCCGACAACTTCAAATTTGGTGGAGGGGGTAGGATTCGAACCTACGAAGGTAGAACCAGCAGATTTACAGTCTGCCCCCTTTGGCCACTCGGGAACCCCTCCAAAACCTTTTTCAAGGCACTCTTCCACTGGCCTGGCCAGGAAAAAGAGCGCGAATGATGCCAAGGCACGTGCGAAATTGCAAGCGCTTTTAAGCCTTGCCGGGCAATTTCCGGGGCATCACCGGACGCTGCGTCATGCCTTATATAAAAGAGGGGCTGCAACTGGGCAGCCCCTTGAAAAATGGTGCCGGCTGAGGGACTCGAACTCTCGACCTACTGATTACAAGTCAGTTGCTCTACCATCTGAGCTAAGCCGGCATACGGACCACAGCGAGGCAGTCCGCAAAAGAGCGTGAATTTTAGCGACATGACCGGCAAATGGCAATGCTCGCGGAGAAAGAATTTGGCGTTACCGGACACCCCTGCACTGCCGAGTTATTTCCATTAAAAATCAAAAGCTTGTCTAAATATTAGCCCGCCAGAGAAGCCTCGTGAGCGGCAAAGAGGCCCTTCAGTACCAAATCCGGGTCGAGTTCGAGTTCCAGACCCGGCACAGAAGTAATCAATGACTGAAGTCGTGGACCGTCGCCGCCGGTGATGAAGAATCGCCCTACCGCATAGTGCTGGCGTAGTTGCCGGAGGATCGCTTCAAGATACCCGATCGCTGCTGACAAGGCGCCAAGTTCCACAGCCTGCCGCGTATTGGTGCCGAGCAAAGTGCCCTCATCCGGGCGATCATCCATTTGCCAGGAGTCCGCGATTTGGCCGGTCTCGCCCAACAGGGATGAATGCATCAACTTCAACCCCGGCAGGATATGGCCGCCCAGGTGCTGACCACCTGCTGCCACGACATCCAGGGTAATGGCGCTGCCGCAGTCGACAACACAGAATCCCGACTCGATCGCGTCCCGGCAGGCAATCATGGCCAGCCAGCGATCCACGCCCAGGGCGCCGGTTTTCCGGTAGGCGTTCTGTATAGCGCCAAATGCGGGCTCGCTACGGGCGAACCAAGGCGTCAGGCAGAAGTGCTCCTCGCACCAGCCTTGTAATTCGCGCTCTTTTGCTGCGCCCCCGACGCTTGCGATCGCGATGGCTTCGGGTTTGAGATGTTCCGGAATATCCAGCCCTTTGCCTTTGACCAGGATTGCCTCGGTGGTAACAGTACCGCGCGCGCGCCACTGCCACGGCTGGTCGAGCAAGCCCCATTTGACGCGGGAGTTGCCGACATCAATCAGCAGTTTCATGCAATCCCCTCCGGGCCAATCGATAACTGTCAACGCTCATGCCAGGTACCTCAGGCTGACTTCCCCACCGTGATAAGCCCGCAGGTCGCCATCTTTCTCCAGCAGCAGCGCACCTTGCTCATCGACCCCCCGATAAATGCCTGTCTCGGTTTTCTCGCCCAGTAACAAGCTGACAGGACGATCCTGAAACTCGTCATGGCTACGCCATTCTTCCTGAAAGCTTGCAAAGCCGGAAACCCCGAATTGCTCCAGAGCCAGGTAAATCTCCTCGATGACCCGGGCTGCCAACAGATTCCTCGACAGCGGTCGAGTCAGGAGCGTCTGCAGGCTGGTCAGGGGCTGTTCAATATTTCTGGCGGCAGCTTCGGGCATGGCCACGTTGAGACCGACGCCGATTATGGCTCTGAGTTCGCCACCAGCCTCGCCGCTCAATTCCACCAGGATGCCCCCCAGCTTGGCCCCCTGCCAGCGCAGGTCATTCGGCCACTTCAGTTGCAGCCCCTTCAAGCCGAGATTCTCCAGCGCTCTGACAAGCGCAATGCCGACCACCAGACTCAGACCACCGGGCGCAGGACCTCCTGTCGGAAGACGCCAACTCAGTGACAGATACAAATTGGCGGCAACGGGCGATTGCCATTGGCGGCCCCGTCGTCCGCGGCCGGCTTGCTGGTATTCCGCCAGCACGACCTGTCGGCCCTTGTCGCTGCTTTCTCTCATACGACGCGCGAGCTCCGAATTGGTAGAGTCGGTTGTCAAAAGCACCGAGATTTCCGGTGGCGTCACCCTTGTGATCGCCGTCCGGATTGCGGCGTCATCCAGTAATTCAATCGGACTTGCCAGTCGATAACCTTTGCCGGTGACGGCGTGAATGTCCAGACCCCAGGCTTCCAGTTGCCTGATCCACTTCCAGATCTGGGCTCTGCTGACATTCATTGAGGCGGCGAGCGATTCTCCCGAGTGAAACGCGCCGTCCTCCATCAAGGTCAGGACATTTTGCAACCGGACTTCAGTTTGCGAGTGCATGTTGGTCACCGATGATGCGCACTTCCGGTTCCAGCAGAACGCCAAATTTGCCGTTGACCGACTCCTGCACACGCCTTGCCAGCGCCAGAATATCCTTGCCGCTTGCATCCCCGTAGTTGACCAGAACAAGCGCCTGTTTTTCATGAACCCCGGCATCGCCTTGCCGAAAACCTTTCAGGCCCGCTTTTTCAATCAGCCAGCCGGCGGCGAGTTTGAAGTCACCACTTTCCAGAGGAAATGCCACCAGATCAGGGAACCGCTGCCGCAGGTCGGTATGGATTCCCGCGCTCACCACGGGGTTTTTGAAAAAACTCCCCGCATTGCCGAGTCGAGCCGGGTCCGGCAGCTTGCTGCGCCGCTCCTCACAAACAGCCTCGCTGACTTGCAGTCCGGTCAGCTCGTCAGCGGGAACCTCTGCCAGGCGGGCCCGGAGATTACCGTAGTCCAGAACAAAGTGAGGTTGGCGGTCCAAATGCAGCGTCACCCGGGTTATCACAAACCGGTTTCGGTACTTGCCCTTGAATATGCTGTCACGATAGCCAAATTGGCACTCGGCCCGGGAGAAGTGACGTACCTCACCGGACACGAGGTCCACCGCTTCCAGACTGTCGAAACGATCCGCCAGCTCCACGCCATAGGCGCCGATATTCTGGATAGGCGCAGCGCCGACATTGCCGGGGATCAAGCTCAGGTTTTCCAGGCCGGTGTAATTTTTCGCCAAGGTGTCTTTCACCAACTGGTGCCAGTTTTCCCCCGCCCCGACCGTGACCTTGATGGTGTTGTATTTTTCATCGTGATATTGGCGGCCGGTCAGACAGGGGCTGAGCAAGGTCAAATCCGTGTGGTTCACGAACAGCAGATTACTGCCGCCCCCCACGACCAGTATTTCTTCCGGCGCAATACCTGCAGTTTTGACCCAGTGGCTGATATCTTCAGCACGGGCAAAATCGAGTTTTTCCCGACAACTGGCCTTGACCCCGAAAGTATTGAATGATTTGAGTTGTACCGTCACCGGGTGTTTTACCTGGTTATTCACGATATGGAAGTTGCGATTCTAACCCATTCGCCCGGCAGAGCCATTATCAATCGCGCCAAGGATTTTGCGTTGCCGAAATCAGATCAGCGGCGGTTCCAGCCAACTTCAATGAAAAAGCTCCGTTCCGGCGACAAGGGCGCCAAATCGTCTGCCGAGTTGTAATAGGTGTCGTTGAGCAAATTGCGGCCGCCGAATCTGACGGACCAATACTTGCCGAACTGATAGCTCAAACTGGCGGAGAGCAAATCCGCAGACCCGATTGCCAGCTCTCCATCACCAACATCATTTTTGTGGCGGCGATGCTCGTAGCGGAACCGCCCTCGCCATGCAGCCTGATCATACTCAAGGGTAATGCCTGCCCGATCGCTCGGAATATCCGCCAGCGGTCGTCCCTCACTGTCCTCGCCATCCATGACCGCGGCATCCGCCAGAAATTGCCACTCGGGACTCACGGGCACTTGTATTTCCGCTTCAACGCCTTCGATGGTGCCCGCTGTCAGGTTCGCAAAAGTCCGGGCGCCGCTCGCTAGCCGGATCCGCTCAATGTAGTCATCAATTTCAAGACGAAAGACCTGTAATCCGGCCCTGTTTTTGTCTCCGCGCCAGTCGAGGCCGGCTTCAATATTGAGCGACTTTTCCGGGGCCAGCGCATCGACCCCGATAATTGCACCGCGACCCGTGGTGCCGGTAAAGTACCGCTCGTTCAGAGTCGGAAAACGGAATCCGGTGCCGACATTGAATTTCAATGCCAGTCGGGAAGTGGCCTGGTAATTGACGCCGGCAAATCCGGTCACAGCCGCATCCCGGGCGCCACTGCCGCTCTCGTTGTCCTGTTGCTGCCAGGTGTAACGCAGTCCGGAATTGACAAACCAGTCCCCAAAGCGACGATACAGGGTGCCAAACAGGGCCAACTCGTCCAGTCGGGCATCATCAAGACTTTGACTGCGGGTGACGGCGAGCGTGGCCAGATCCTGCTGGGTCTCTTTCGCTGAAACATCCCGACGGGCCCGGTAGTCGATACCCCATACACCCGAGTATTCTCCCAGCGTGAGGCGTCTCAGCCAGTTGCCCCCGAAATCCAGTGACTCATTTTCAACAATGGCGTGACTGATGCCGGGTTCCAGATCTTCGGTCGTCAGCTCACTCGGGTGCAGGTACCAGGATGCCTGCCAGTCATTCTCCGAGGTCAGCGCAAACTTGACCAGATGATGCTCCTCTTCGGGATACAAGGTCTGCTCGGCGGGATAGAGTCGATTGGCCTTGCCGATGTCCTGCCCCTTTGAGGGCACATAGAGAAATTCGTACTCCATCCCCCCGGACTGCCATTTGTTTAATATAAGCGCCGAGTATTGCTCGAACTGATCAAACAATCTGTTGCCTTCCGGGTCTTCACTGCTGTGATACCGACGATGGGCAATGCCGATTGACCAGTTATCATCGCCCCAGCCCGCCATCTGATATTGGCCATCGCCGCGGGTGTCATATCCGGCCAGAAACCGGGCCGAAGTAAACTGCGCCGGTAAAATCTGCATAACGCCGCCGAGGGCGCCGGAGCCATAGTAGGTGGAGGCCGGCCCGCGAAGAACTTCGACGCCGCCGAAGAGTAAGGGGTCAATGAATGATGCGGAAACGCCAGCTCGCCGCTCACCGGAAACCGGAATTCCATCGAAGAGGGTCAGCACCCGGTGCCGGGAGACACCCCGAATGGAGGTCACCTGAAACAACCCGCCCTGACCGTTTTCAGCGACACCCGGCACCTGGAGTACATACTCCATCAGCGTACCGGGGTTGGCGGCCTGATCGGCCATATCCATGAAATCAACGGTCAGGGTTTCCGGGATCTGCTGTTCGAAGGGATTGCGGGGGGCGCGCACCATGAAACGGTGCACCAGAGATTCTTCTTCGCCGCTGGCCTCGGTGCCGCTATTGCTTTCCTCGGCCACCGCAGCCGGTATGCAAGCTAAAAACAGCAGCGTTCCAATTGCCGTCCTCGACATGTACTCCCTCCTGGCTTCAATTTTGGTTTGCTGTTTTTCTATAGCCCCGGTCTGTGATGCCGGAACTTAGTCAGTGGTTACCCGTATCTGCCACCCGATGTCGACCTTGCCAGGCCAACATACTCCGGACTGACTATAGCAGAGCCCCCAAGCTCCGGGAAACCCGGATCGCCGCTCATAAAAAAATCCCGCAAGTGCAGGATTTTTTTATGAGGGAGGGTTTTACCGTCGTCGTCCGAGTACTATCCCGGCGAGACCGAGCAGCATCAGCATCAGCGCTGTCGGCTCAGGGATTGAGTTGAACCGGATAGTAAAACCGTCATACAAAAGCATGCTCAGAAAACTGGCGGACGCAGGTCCTGCTTCATCTTCTTCAGTGCGGTTATCCACCGTACCAAATAAAGTGATAGCTTCGCGGGGGTCGATAATGATAATGGCATTCGGATCCGTCGCGCCGAACAGAATTACCCCGCCGTCATCCAGAGTTCCGTCAATCTCCTCAACAAATATACCGTCGCCGGTCAGGGTAGTCCCGGCTGACCAGAGACCTGTACCACCGGCATTATTGAGCAGTTCTATGCTGGTAATCAGATCGCCCGAGGTCACCGTCACATCAAACACCAGATCCAGTATCCCGAATGCATCACCAGACAAGTCCATGATGCCGTCGGCTGCCGCAAAGGAAAATCCGGCGCCATTACTGTCATCACCGACAATGGAAAGAGCATCCAGATCCAGTCCTGAATATTCGCCCATGGAGGAAACGATCGCCGCACCTTCCAGGGTTATGCCGTTGACAGTAATCGAACCACCGCTGGCAAATTCACTGAAGGTACAGCTTGTCGAAGAGGAGCATTCGGAGGTGGATATATCGGCCATGGTCAAGGGGGACAGCATCAACAACCCTGCCGCCAGCGCCCATCGTTTCATTCCTGTGAATCTGCTATCCATAAAAAGCTCCTTGAAATTACTGCTTGCACCTGCCGGTCGAAAAAATTATCAGCTCCGCCGGAGCGGAGCTGAAGCTATCGGCCTACTTTCTGCGGTTGGCGGCTATGCCTGCCAGACCGAGCATCATCAGCAACACGACTGCCGGTTCAGGAACAGCGTCCGCTGTCGCAAAGGTCATAAAGAACCCGTTATACAGCAGCAAACTGCCGTCGTCGGCGAAGTTGGACAATGAAGCCAGCATGGACAACATGCTGGTGCCGGCTATTCCGATGAAGTCAGAGTCAGCACCGCCATCCTGATCCTGGAGTACGCTGACAAAATCAAATCCGTCATCCAGAGAAACGAAGGAAAAGAAATCGCCCTCCGCGTCAAAGATTACGTTGTCCAGACCAAACCCCACGATATTGAGGCCGGGACCGGCCATGACATCAAATATGAAGTCCAGATCACCGGAATCGAAACCGGTAAGGTCCAGTTCCAGAATGGCAGATCCGAACAGGAATGCCGCATCGGGACCGGTATCATCACCGACAATTCCCAGATTATCTTGGTCGAGCCCCGCATAGGCCCCGGCTTCGAAATCGATGCTGGCACCACTAACGGTAACGCCGTCCACGGTAATGGAGCCACCGCCGGCAAATTCTGTAAATGTGCAGAAATTGGTATTGGCACAACCGGTCGTCGAGACGGTTGCAAAGGTCAACGGCGAAACCGCCGCCAGCACCCCTGCTGCGGCCAATACTTTCAGCCCTCTGATTAAATGTTTCATATAACTAATCCTCCAACTGGATCAAAATTTATGGGGCGCGCCGACCATCGGCGCGCCCGGGGTTTTTATTCGCAGCGTGCGCCGCGCGGGTTGGTGTAAAGACCGATCAGCGTCCTGCGGTCACGGCTGTTGACCTTGCCGTCACCATTCAGGTCGTACTGCGGATCCGTGGACTTGTCGCGAATCGCCTGCAACAACATTTTCATGTCGTCGATATCGATACAGCCGTCATCGTTGAAGTCACCCGGCTCACCGCCGACTTCTTCTACGGTCGGCACCAGGCACCATTGCGTCAGGATGCCGTCATCGGCGCCGACGAAGGTATCAACGATATTCAACTGCCATTCACCGGCCAGGGACTCACCATTAAAGTTGGCCAGCGGCTCGTTGGGTATCAGAGTAGCGCCGTCCAGATAGGCATCCGGTGTCGTACAATCATCTTCAGCGGAGAAGGTACCGTCATCATCAAAGGTATTATTGATGTCATTACCGCTACAGCCAAAGGTGGATCCCGGAATGCCGGGCTGGTCGATCAGCGCGATGGTAGTACCGGTATCGACGTGCTCCAGAGTAATGATCAGATCACCTAACCAGGTGTGTGGCAAATCGACAAAGACATCCAGATCCGTCAGTACCCGAGCATCAGCCACGATCAATGAATCGGTCTGATTCGGCGGTATGGGCAGTCCCGGCGCGCTACAGAACAGCAATCCCGTAGTAAAGCTTGAAGTTGCCGACCAAGGGCCATCGCCACAGAGATTGTTAGCTCTGACCCTCCAGTAGTAAGTGGTCTCCGTATCGAGCCCGGAAGTGGCATAGCCTTCAGTCTCCACGTCGGCCGTATCGACAATATTGGTAAACGCGGGGTCGGTCGCGATTTCGATGGTGTAGCCGGTCGCATCCGGTACTTCGGACCATTCGAAGCCAGGCGCGGTAGTGACGCCTGTCGCGCCATCAGCCGGCGTTATCAGAGTCGCCGTGGCAACGATCTCGTCCCGAACCGTAATAGCAAGCTCGGTGCTGCGATCCGCCGCACCGTCAGCCGTCCCAACGATATCGAAGGTATAGACTCCGCCTCCAGTACCCGCCGCGACATTCAGACTGGCAACACTCATGCCTGGCGCCGTGACAGGATTCGGCGCAATACCACCACTGAAGCTGGCTGGCAATCCTGAGTAACTGAGGGTTACATCACCGGTAAAGCCGCTGATGGAACCGACATTGACATCAATCGGATCCAGCGCGCCACCAGTGACGCCGCAAATTTCCTGGGATGCCGGCGAGGCGACGAGTGAAAAGCCGGGATCACCACACTCTTCGAACCGGAAGCTGCACACGCGGGTTGCCCAGTTGAAAGAGCCGGAGGTTTCGACATATTCCTGGGCGACCCAGAAAGTACACTGATCGAGCGGGTCAATACTGACGCTGGCATAATCCCCCCAGCGCGCTGTATTGGCCTGGGAGCCGGTGCCATCGACACAGACGGACTCGGACTGCAGGGTACCCGCGGCTTCCGTGGAAAGTCGTCCGGCGAAATAGACTGAAGGGAAATCGCTCGCACCACTACCGGACCGGGTGTACACCAGACCCAGGTTGCCGGCACTGTCGAGCCCCGATGAGCCCATGAAGCGATCCAGCCCGTCGGAGACATCCACGTTACCGGTATCACTGATGGCATGGGCGTCGCCCGCGGGATCCAGATCGAAGGTCGCCCAACGCACCGTCATTAAATCATCGGTGCCAGAATTGACGTTATGGGCAATCGCGCCAACAAACTCGCCGTCGTTCATGCGCACGTTGAACCGGTACATGGTCATTTGCGGCAAGGTATCGAGGCCCTGACCATTCGGCTGGGAGCCACAGGCACTGGCAAACCCGGCGGAGAGACAACTGGAGATAAACTCGGGTGCAGAAACCGCCGCCGAAAGGCCGAAAGTGGAATTACCCGGATCAGCAGGATCCACACACCAGCGATAGATGCGGTAGGCATCATCCTGCTCGGTACCGCCGTTGTTCCAGATTTCCCAGTCGTTCGCCATGATGAACAGCGGACAGGTACCGGGAGGTGGCAGGTCATAGCCTTCAAGATGCACCGGCTCCAGATTGAACAGAGAGACTTCGACTGCGGCGACCGCGTCATCATCGTCAAGGAACAGGGTCTGGATGGTGGCCGGATTACCCGCCAGCATGGCGGTACGATCGAACCAGGTCAGGCCGACACCCGCAAAAGACCCACGGAATTCGTTGTGGGTCATATAGTAGCCGTCTGGCCAGACGCCAATTTTCTCGTAATCGTTAAAGCCGATGGAGACATTGAAGTCATAGAGGGCGAAATCACCATTGGTGATATCGTCCAGCAGGTCGCCGGTTTGGGACACCGCGAAACACTGGTGACCACCGTCTGCCTGCTCTGATGTGAACTGGCTGAACACCCAGCGATCCGCCAGATGGTCATACAGCACAATCGGGTCGCCGGCGTTGTCAATATCACAAGCACCGCCAAAACCCTGCCAGAAGGAGTTGCCCGGCATGGGGCCGACCAGTCGATTACCGGTCGCCTTGTCAAACACAATCCAGCCGAGATTAACGTACTCGACATAGTAATCAATGCCGACATCACCATTGGTATCCGGCGGCGCTACATTAGGTACGCCGGCCGCGGAGTTGTCATCCTGGCTGTATCCGGGAATGCTGATACCGGCAGCAGGTGATTGTTTGCTGGTAGGCCCACTG